>CANBUA010000081.1 GCA_947372535.1 Burkholderiales bacterium | reverse complement strand
GCAGTTCCTTCAGCGACTCAGACGTGACCGTGGCAGCCCTGAACCACTTGTTCGCCTTCACCTCTCCATATAGAGCTTCAACCCGCAGGGCCTGCTCTACCGTAACGCCTTCAACGGTCTGTGCCATGTCATGGTCACCGGCCTGCTTCAACTCTTTCAGTTGATCCCTGATGGCCTTCGCAGCAGCGAATGACAGGCCGGGCGCATCGTCCTTGTGGGCTGATTTGCGGATAGCTTCTAGCTCGGCCTTGATGCGCGCCACCATGGCGAACTTCCGCCGATTCGCTTCTGTCTTGTCGCCAGTCTGCAAGCTGCGCCGGATGTGGCTTTGCCCCACGTACTTTTCAAGTGTTCTGGGAACCCTTACCCGGGCGTAGAAGGTGCCCCCCACCTTCTGTAGGAACTGGTCCGCGCTGCTTCGTTTGACTGCCATGCTTGTGGATGAGAAGACACAGGAGGCGCTCGGCGCCGGAGACTGTATTGTGCACTGACTCTACCCCATGTGGGTGCATGGTGTGGGTGCATTGATTTTGATGCAAGTGATTGAAGCTAAAGGGTAATGGTGCTTTGAGGTGGTTTGGCGACAAGCCCCATCAGCCACCCCACCGCATAAGAAATCCCCCAGGAAACGCAGCGTTCCTGGGGGATTTTTCTTGGGCGCCTCTCTCGTGTTTGATGAGGCCGCGGCGGCTTGATCGCGAGTCGTAACAAGGCTTCCCAAGCTACAAAATACTGTATAAAATCACAGTATGGAAACGCTACTCAAAGATGCCTGGATCGAACGCTGTGCCACGCGATTGGTAGAGCTTCAGCCCCTCATGCCACCCCGTGTGGCCACGCTGGCGGCCAATGGCCTCTGGCAGGAGGAGCATGATTTCACCCCGCCAGATCAACGGGCCGACATCGAGGTCGCAAGTTGGTCAGCACCCCGAGCACAAGGCGGTGGGGTCTTGGGCAAACGCCAGGGGTTCCGGCGTCGATGGGTTGTGTGGCTGTTTGGCGAGTGGCGGGCTGAGGTGGCGATCATGCTGTTCATCGTGGGCATGATGCTGACGCCTTGGGAGGCCCTTTGGCAGGTGCTCAGCCAAATGATGAAGGATTATCTTCACTGACATGAATCAAATATCTTGTAATGATATTTGATATCTATTCTTTCACGCGAAGAAAGTCGTCAGCGGATCCGCTCGGTAATATATTCAAGGGCGTCGACGACGAGACTTGGCCGTCAGCGGCTTTGGCTCGCCCAGCGATTTGACGGCATGATGGCGGAAGCGGTCTGCGTGAAGCAAATGATGGGACGGGCTTTATATGCGAAAAACAAATAAGTAAGCCATTTTTGATTTGTTGGATGCTTTAGCAGATGTTTGTAACATCCTGCATTCCCTCCCACGAGTCGCCAGCCAGAGCGATCCATCGCCTCATGATTTTTTCCAGAACGCTGTTGCGTCGCCCAAGCGTGCTGCCTGGCTTTGACCTGGCCTTGGGCTTGACGCTGCTCTACCTCAGCCTGATCGTGCTGATCCCTTTGTCGGCCACTTTCCTGAAAACAGCCACCATGACCTGGCCGGCCTTCTGGGAAGCGGCGGCGTCGCCTCGGGTGGTGGCCTCCTACAAGCTGACTTTCGGCACCTCGCTGCTGGCGGCCATCGTCAACGGCGTCTTCGGGCTGCTGGTGGCCTGGGTGCTGGTGCGCTATGACTTTTTCGGTAAGCGCATGGTCGATGCGCTGGTGGACCTGCCGTTTGCCTTGCCCACGGCGGTGGCGGGCATCACCCTGACCGGCCTGTATGCGCAAAACGGCTGGATCGGCCAGTACCTGGAGCCCCACGGCATCAAGGTGGCCTTCACGCCCATCGGCATTTTCGTGGCCATGACCTTCATCGGCCTGCCTTTCGTGGTGCGCACGGTGCAGCCCATCCTGGAGGACCTGGCCAGCGAACTGGAGGAGGCGGCCGCCACGCTGGGTGCTTCTCGCCTGCAGACCTTCACCAAGGTGATCCTGCCCATCCTCACGCCGGCTTTGCTGACGGGCTTTGCCCTGGCCTTTGCCCGCGCTCTGGGCGAATACGGCTCCATCATCTTCATCGCTGGCAACATGCCCATGGTCTCGGAGATCACGCCTTTGCTGATCATTACCAAGCTGGAGCAATACGATTACCAGGGCGCCACGGCGATCGCAGTGGTCATGCTGGTGATGTCCTTCATCATGCTGTTGGCCATCAATGCGCTTCAGGCGTGGGCTCGCAAACGTCAGGGCCGTTGAAGAATCACCATGAGCCAAACTCCTCCCAACATCCTTCACAGCCGCCAGGAGCCGCCCTGGGTGCGCCGCCTGCTGATCGGCATCGCGCTGCTGTTCCTGTCGCTGTTCCTGTTCCTGCCGCTGGTGTCGGTGTTCTTCGAGGCCTTCAAGAAGGGCTGGCATGTCTACCTGGCGGCCATCACCGAGCCCGATGCGGTGTCGGCCATCGTACTGACGCTGACAGCCGCCGTGATCGCCGTGCCGCTCAACCTGGTGTTCGGTGTGTCGGCCGCCTGGGCGATCGCCAAGTTCGACTTTCGCGGCAAAAGCATCCTGCTCACGCTGATCGACCTGCCGTTCTCGGTCTCACCCGTGATCGCCGGCCTGGTCTATGTGCTGGTGTTCGGCCTGCAAGGCTGGTGGGGCGAGTGGCTGCGCGACCATGACCTCAAGGTGATCTTTGCCATTCCCGGCATCGTGTTGGCCACCATCTTCGTGACTTTTCCCTTCGTGGCGCGTGAGTTGATCCCGCTGATGCAGGCCCAGGGCCAGGAGCAGGAGGAAGCAGCCCGTGTGCTGGGTGCCTCGGGCTGGCAAGTGTTTTTCAAGGTGACGCTGCCCAACGTGAAATGGGCGCTGCTGTATGGCGTGATCTTGTGCAATGCGCGGGCCATGGGCGAATTCGGGGCGGTGTCGGTGGTCTCTGGTCACATCCGTGGGCAGACCAACACCTTGCCCCTGCACATTGAAATCTTGTACAACGAGTACCAGTTCGCCGCCTCCTTCGCGGTGGCATCCTTGCTTGCCAGCCTGGCGCTGGTGACACTGGTCCTCAAATACCTTGTCGAGCGTCGCGTTCGGCAAGAAATCCATCAAGCGGTGGACATGGAAGTGGCGGCATGAGCATCGAAGTCAAGAATTTGGTCAAGCGTTTCGGCAAGGTCACGGTCTGTGACAACCTGACGTTGGACATCCCCTCGGGCGAGCTGGTCG
Organism: Burkholderiales bacterium; assembly: GCA_947372535.1. The sequence goes on along the minus strand of CANBUA010000081.1, from coordinate 13,580 downwards.
CCTTGCTGGGCCCATCGGGCTCGGGCAAGACCTCACTGCTGCGCATCATCGCGGGCCTGGAGCAACCGGACAGCGGCTCGGTCCTCTTCCACGGCGAGGACGCTACCCATGTGCCGGTGCGTGATCGGCAGGTGGGCTTCGTGTTCCAGCACTATGCGCTGTTCGGGCACATGAGCATTTTCGAGAACGTGGCCTTCGGCCTGCGGGTGCGGCCCAAGAGCGAGCGGCCGTCCGAGGCCGAGATCCAACGCAAGGTGAACGAGTTGCTCAAGCTGGTCCAACTGGACTGGATTGCGGACCGCTATCCGCACCAGCTCTCCGGGGGGCAACGTCAACGCATTGCCCTGGCGCGCGCCTTGGCGGTCGAGCCCAAGGTGCTGCTGCTGGACGAGCCTTTTGGTGCGCTGGACGCCAAGGTGCGCAAGGAACTGCGCCGCTGGCTGCGCCGCTTGCACGATGAGATGCACATCACCAGCGTCTTCGTGACCCACGACCAGGAAGAGGCCATGGAAGTGGCCGACCGCATCATCGTGATGAACCAGGGCCGCATCGAGCAGGATGGTGCGCCGGACGAGGTCTACGACCACCCGGCCACGCCTTTTGTGCTGCAGTTCCTGGGTGACGTGAACCTGTTCCATGGCCGCGACCATTCGCCCGGGCCTTGCGCCACGGACGACCAGTCCAAAGGTGATCACCGTGATGTGAGCTATGTGCGCCCGCATGAGATCGAGGTGCTGGTGCATGCCGAAGAAGGCAGCCTGCCCGTGACCTTGGTCCACACCTTGACCGTCGGGCCCAACACGCGCCTGGAGTTCCTTCGGGCCGATGGCAAGGGCGAGATCGACGTGGAATTGCCACGCAATGATTTCGCTGTGCTGCGCGACAGCGGCGTGCTCAAGCCAGGTGCTGCGGTCTACCTCAAGCCACGCCGCATCCGGAGCTTTCCGCCGCAGGCCTCAGCCTGATCCGGCCTGGGGTTGAGATGGGGATTGGTACTGCGCCCGGAACGACAGCGGCGTGGTGCCCGTCCAGCGTTTGACGGCTCGGTGGAATGAGGCCGGCTCGGCATAGGCCGCGCGTTGCGCCACCACGGTCAATGGCAGGTCTGTGTGCCGCAGGTCGTTGAGCACCTGCTCGCGCCGGATCTGCTCCACCAATTCCTTGAAGCTCAAGCCTTGCTCGGCCAGGCGGCGTTGCAGTTGCCGCACCGAGGTGCAGCCCGCGTGGCCCATCTCTGGCAACAGCGCATCGATGGCAGGCGCCTGGCCTCGGTTGAGGCTCAAGGTGATGAGTTGGCGCAGGTGGATGGTGATCTCATCAGGCGCCTCCTGGTGCGTGCTCCAGAGCTGATCCGTCATGGATGCCATCAGGCGGTGCAGGGTTGGGTCTGAATTGGGGTTGCGCAGCTTCAGCCAATCCACTGGGAAGACTTCGCGTGGGCGCTCGGCGTCGAAACGCACGGCGCAGCCCACGTGCGCCAGCAAGCCGGCCAAGGCCTGAGGGTTCGTGGGGGCCGGGCAGGGCATGTCGATGCTCACGGGCACGAGTTGGCGACCCATCACCCAGCGGCAAAAACTCAGGCGCGAGCTGAACACGAAGGTCCACAGCAAGGTGTCGCGCGGCATGGGCGAGAACCACTCGCAGTCCATCTGGATGGATTGTTCACCCAGGCTCAGGTGGGTCTGCATCTCGTTGCACAGCAGCCTTTGCATGCGCTCGAACAGGCTCAAGGCATCGGTCACGCTGGCCGAACTGACCAGGGCATAGCCCAGGGTGCCCAGGTGAGCCGGCCGGATCAACTGAGAGGCGTGGATGGCGAGGTTGGGGTCGCCACACAGGCGGGCGGCCAGGCTGAGTGCTGCGACCAATCGGCTGGAGGGCACACGCTGGCTCAGATCATTCAATTGCTCATGGCTCAGCCCCAGCACTTCGCGGATCGGCTCGGCGTCGAAACCCTGGGCAGCGACGTGGTCCATCACCACCCTGGCCAGCGGGGCGGCAAAGCCTGTCGGGGTGGGGGTGCGGGTATTCATCAGGGGCCAATGGTATCGCCCCGCACGCCAGGCGCCTGCGGACAGTCATTTGGCATGGCCGGACAGTGCGCCGGGCAGTGGCATGTTCCACACTCTTGGCTCATGATGTCGGGCTGGCTTGCGGGCTCGTCCGGCAGCCCCCGAAGAAAGGTCGTATGCCGTGAACACTGAAGTCATCCAAGATGCCCCGCCCCGTGTCCTTCGCCAATTGAAGGACTTGCCAGGCCCTAAGCCTTGGCCGCTGGTGGGCAACAGCTTCCAGGTCAAGCTGCCCACGCTGCACCAGGATTTCGAGCGTTGGCTGAACCAGTACGGCACCATGCTCCAGGCCCACATTGGGCCGGTCAGCTTCCTGATCGTGTCCGACCACGAGGTAATCTCCACCATTTTGCGCGACCGGCCCGATGGTTTCACCCGCCCCAGCATTCTGTTGCAGACGGTGCAGGAGATGGGCCTGGGCAAAAAGCCTGGCCTGTTCATGGCCGAGGGCCAGGATTGGCAGAACCAGCGCCGCATGGTGATGGCGAGTTTCTCGCCCGGCAATGTGCGTCGATATTTCCCGTCGCTGCTCAAGGTGACGCAGCGCCTGCACGGTCGCTGGAACAAGGCGGCCGATGAGGGCACGGTCATCGACCTGCAGGCTGACTTGATGCGCTTCACGGTCGATGCTGTCTCCGGGCTGGCTTTCGGCAAGGACATCAACACCCTGGAGTCGCAGGAGGAAGTCATCCAGCAGCACCTGGACAAGATCTTCCCGGCGCTGTACCGCCGCACCAACGCCCTGATCCCTTATTGGCGCTACATCAAGCTGCCGGTGGACCGGGCGCTGGACCGGAGCGTCGAGGTGGTCAACCAGTCCATCACCGAGTTTTTGAGCCAGGCGCGTGAACGGCTGCGCCAGGACCCGTCGCTGCGCGAATCGCCCAACAACCTGCTGGAGGCCATGATCGTGGCTGCCGACCAGGAGGGCAGCGGTGTCGATGACGACAACGTGGTGGCCAATGTGTTCACCTTGCTGCTGGCGGGGGAGGACACCACGGCGACCAGCTTGTCCTGGATGATTTACCTGCTCTCGCGCAATCCCGAGGCGATGGGCCGCGCCAGGGAAGAGGCTCGTCGCGTGGCGGGCGACTTGGCTGAGTTCACGCCCGAGAAGATGGCCAACCTCAGCTACATCGAGGCCTGCGCCCACGAGGCCATGCGGCTCAAGCCGGTCGGGCCCTTCAATGTGCTGGAGGCCAAGCGAGATACGGTGATCAACGACGTGGCGGTGCCCAAGGGCACCATGGTGATGTGCGTGCTGCGGCACGATGTTCTCAGCGAGCGCTATTTCACCAATGCCCGCGAGTTCAACCCGCAGCGCTGGCTCGACAGTGACGCCGTGGGTGCGACCAGCGCCAAGCGCGTGTCCATGCCCTTTGGGGCCGGCCCGCGCGTGTGCCCGGGGCGCTACCTGGCGCTGCTGGAAATCAAGCTGGCCATGGCGATGTTCCTCAATGAGTTTGACATCGTCTCGGTCGACACGCCCGATGGTGGGGAGGCCCAGGAGCTGATGTCCTTCACCATGGTGCCGGTCGGCTTGACCATGCGGATCAAGCGCCGCGCTGCTTGACCGGATTGATGGGCATTGTTCTAGCTCAGGACACCTGGAAGATCGAGACCAGCTGCGTGAGCTTGAGGGACTGATCCTTCAGGCTCTCGGCCGCCGCGGCTGATTGTTCGACCAGGGCTGCGTTCTGCTGCGTCATCTGATCAAGTTGGCTGACAGCGCCGTTGACGTGGCCGATTCCTGTCGATTGTTCCGCCGCGGCGTTGGTGATCTCGCCGATGATGTCGTTGACGCGCTTGACCGATTGCACGATGTTCGTCATGGACATGCCCGCTTCGTTCACCAGCCGGCCACCGGTCTCCACACTGCCTACCGATGCGTTGATCAGCGACTTGATCTCCTTGGCCGCTTCGGCTGAACGCTGTGCCAGGGTGCGAACCTCGCCTGCCACGACCGCAAAACCTCGGCCTTGCTCGCCGGCGCGGGCCGCTTCCACGGCGGCGTTGAGCGCCAGGATGTTGGTCTGGAAGGCGATGCCGTCAATCACCGAGATGATGTCGACGATCTTGCGTGAACGCGCCTGGATCTCGCCCATGGTGTCGACCACTTGAGCGACGACCGAGCCACCTTTTTCAGCAGCTTGCGCGGCCACTTGTGCCATCTGCTGGGCATGTTCGGCCGAACCGGCGGTCTGCTTGACGGTGCTGGAAATTTGCTCCAGCGAGGAGGCTGTCTCCTGAAGATTGGAGGCTGCCCTTTCGGTACGTTGCGACAGGTCCTGGCTGCCAGCAGCGACTTCGCCACTGGCGACCTTGATCGATTCGGTCGATTGGCGCACATCAACCACCATGCTGCTCAGGGACATGCGCATGTCGTGCAGGCTGTGCATCACGTCGGCCACCTCATCACGGCCTGAAAAACTGGTGTCGCCCGACAGGTCGCCGCTGGCCATGGCCTGGGTGGCCCTGACCACGTGGCTGAGCGGCCCGGTGACCGAGCGTGTCATCACCCAGGCGCAGGTAGCGCCGGTGAGCAGGCAGGCCAGTGTCAGGCCCAGGATGAGGTGCTGGGCCTGTTCGATCTCGGCGGCCGCAGCGGTGGCGATCTGCTGGGCGCGTCGTTGTTCATGGGCCTGGAATGCGTTGAGCGAGGCCAGGTATTGCTCGGCCTGCGGCAGCAATTGGGCCAGGTTGGCTTGCGCGTCGGGATCGGCGGCGGTCAATTGTTTGAACAGTTTGTCGCGTGTGGCGATGTAGGTTTTGCGCTTGGCGGCGATGTCTTCGAACATGGCGCGGGTGGCGGCATCGTCTGTGCCGTCTTCCAGCGCCTTCTGAACCTGGCTGATGGCGGCAGAGGTGGACTTCATGTCACCTGAAAAATGCTGCTTGACCTCGGTCATGCCGCCGGATTTGGCAATGGCCAGGGTGCGCGCGACGTTCAAGGTGGTCAGCCCCTGCCAAGAGAGGGCGCTCTGAGCGCGTTGCTGGGCGTTGAGGGCGTTCTGCGTGGCCACCTGGGTAGACCGCAACCGGCTCCATCCCAGGCCGGAGATCACCGCCACCAGGAATAGGACGGCGGCAAAACCCAGGCCCAGGCGGGTCCCCAGTTTGAATTGATTGAGTTGCATGGGGGTGACCCAGTTTGACGAAGCCCCAGTTGATCATCCACCGTGCCGGGCCCTGACCTCGGTGTGTTTGCCGTTCTTGGGCGGCAACCGTGACAGGTTTATCGGCCGTTCTTCACGAAAGCTGAAGGCCGCTTAGTCCTGGGTTTCGATCAGGGAGGCGACGATGCGATCGCGTCCGGCCCGTTTGGCTTCGTAGAGGTTGTCGTCGGCCAGGCGCAGGGCGGCGTTGCCATCACCGAGGTTGGTCTGGGCGATGCCCACACTCTGGGTGACCGTCACCTCCTGGCCATCGAACACGAAGATGCTGGAGCGCACGCCGGCTGACATGGCCTCGGCCACGATCTGGGCCTGGCTGAGGCTGGTCTCGGGCATCAGCACGGCGAACTCCTCGCCGCCGATGCGTGCGGCCGTGTCCAGTTGCTCGCGGCTGGTGCGTTTGAGGATGCGGCCCAACTCCGTGAGCACGGCGTCGCCTGCCGGGTGGCCCCAGGTGTCGTTGATCTTCTTGAAGTGATCGACGTCGCACATGATCAGGCAGAAGGGGCGCTTGTTGCGGGCGTGCCGGTGAGATTCGATCTCCAATTGGGTCATGAAGGTGCGGCGGTTGGCCAACCCGGTGAGCATGTCTGTGCGGACCAGGTCTTCCAGCTCCCGGCGCCGCATGGCCAAAGTGCCGAACAGGAAGAACACCATGCCCGAGAAAGGCAGGGCGCTGGCGGTGAAGACCACCCGCAGCCACACCTTCCACCACAGCGCCAGCTCGGTGCCTTCGAACACCGGGTGGGTCAGCAGTGGGGCATAGGGCAGGCGATCCATGACGACCAGCGCCTCATTGCCGAGCAGCAGCAGGATGCCCATCACCAGGGCGGGCACCAGGGGCTTGACGCCGAACAGCGCCCGGCCCAGGAAGAAGGGCGCCAGGATGGTCAGGCTCATGGGTGTGTCCTTGAGCCCGTGACCAATGCCGAGCAAGGCCATGACCATGACCGTGGGGGTGATGGTGAGCATGGGCAGTCGCGTGCAGGGGTGATCAGCCAGGCGCGTGCGCCAGCCGTACGCGACGACGACGAGTAACCAGGCGATCAGGCCCAGCAGCATGAACTGGGTGAGCCACAAGCCTTCAGGCTGGTAGAGGGCCAGGATGGCCTCGTGGCTGAGGGCGATGGCCTGCAAGCCGACGAACAGGAGCAAGATGGGCAGGGCCAGCGCCGCGAAGATCATGGAACTCACCACGGGCTTGCGCAACAGTAACTGCTCCTGAATCCACGCGACGAACTGGATCATGCGTGGGCTCTCTGCAACACGGAGGAGACGATGGCGTCGCGGCCCTGATGCTTGGCTTGGTAGAGGTTCATGTCAGCCTGCTTGAGCGCTTCGTCGATGTCCGCATGCAGGCACTCGACCACGCCCATGCTGACCGTGACATGAAAGCGCTGGCCTCGGACTTCGAACTCGTGGTTGCGCAAGGCCCAAGCAATGCGTTGACAGACCACCTGTGCGGCGGCCTGATCCGTGTCGGGCAGCAGCACGCCGAACTCCTCGCCGCCCAGCCGCGCCGACTGGTCGGTGGGCGTGCGCGTGCCTGCGATCAGGAGGTCGGCCAGATGACGCAGCACCTCATCGCCCGCAGCATGACCGTGTTGATCATTGATGCGCTTGAAATGGTCGGCATCGATCAGCACCAGGCTGAACGGCAATTGGCTGCGAGATTGGCGCTCGGCCTCGGCTTTCAGGCGTTCCATGAAAAAACGCCGGTTGGCCAGGCCGGTCAGCACGTCCGTGTAAGACAGTTTGGCCAACTGGTTGTGCAGCGTGTCCAGGCGCCCGAAGAGCATGAAGATCAGTGGCAGCAGGGCTGCCCAGGCGGTCATCAAGACCAGGCTGCGCCAAAGCGACCACCACCAGGTCGGCTGGCCATGTTCGAAGGCCCCGGCAGTGATGGCCGGTGCATAAGGCCAGTCGCCTTTCATCACGAAAAAATCCACCCCCAGGTGGGTGACCAGACATATGGCGAAGCAGATCAGCATGGTGCGCTGATCAAACAGCAGCAAACCGATGGTCAGCACGCCCAGCATCACCAGGCTGCCGCCAGTGCTGAAAAAACCATAGGAAATGGTGACGCCCTGATAGGCCAGCCCGATGTTGAGCGCCACCAGCAAATTGGTGGTGGCCAGCCGCTGTGTCAGGTGCCGCCTGACCCACAACCAACGCCCCATCCCGACATTGACGGCCAAACTGATGGTGAGCAGGATTTCCATGCCCCAGATGACGGGCAGGTTGACGCCTTGGCGGATCTCATGGTTGACGAGGGCCGATGTGGAGGCCAGCCAGAACGCGCACATGAAGGGCGTGGACATGACCACAGCCGCCAGGCAGCGGCCGGTGGGCGTGGAGGTATCTAGGAATTGATCGATGAGCTGCCGCATGTGCCAGGAAACACGCCATTGGCGACCGGGAATGACCGCATAGCCCTGTTATCGGTTCGGGCCATGCTGGACTTGACATGGCGGCATCAAATGGCGTGCCGAGATCACTTCCATTCCTCTTCGGACTTGGTCGCGCATTCTGGGTCGCCGGGGTTCACGGAACACCGCACGCGTTTGATGATTTTCAGCCCGCGCTTGTCGTAAATGCCCTGTTGCGCAATGTCGATGCGCGCTTCACGTAGCATCAGCGTGTATTTGTAGGTATTTTCCGGGCTGAGCTCGACCATGACACCCGCCGGAATGGCCGCTTCAGAAGCTTTGATGAGTTGCATCAGGCGGTCGTATTGGGTCAACCAGTATTTGCGTGATTTGTCGCCAAACCCTTCGGGAAACTTGGTCCGGTTGATGATCATCTGGTAAGTCATGATCAACAGCGGAAAGCGGCCAATGCCGCCATTGGGGCCGATGCCCTTTTGCAGTTCCAGTGGCTTGTAGGCCAAGGTCGGTGCGGCGATCATGTCCATCTGCCCGGCATTGAACTTGGGGCCCAGCGTGGTGACGTCGGCCGAGACGGGGATGCCGCCGATGCGCTTGATCATGATGGACTGCGCCTTGTCGTACTCCAACGAGGCGATGCGCTTGCCGGCCAGGGCCTCGACCGTGTTGATGCGGCGGTCATTGACCATCGGGAAAGCCGCGCCGATGGGCAGGATGCCGCCGACTTCGTAGTTGCCTTCGACCATGAGCTTGCTGACCAGGGGCGAGGTGGCCGCGAAAGTCTGCACCAGGGTGCGGATCACGTTGTAGCTGGCGTTCATGTCGATCTTGCCGTCGCGCACGATGGTGGTCGAGCCGATAGAGTCGATGGAGCCGGCCACGGCGTTGAAAGGACGCGTGCGAAAACCGGTGGCCACGACCGCGTCGCACAGACCAGTGCGGAAGTCTTCGATGGCTGCTGCCTCGTTGGTGTAGACCTTGGGCTCGACGGTGACACCAAAGCGCTGCATGGCGACCATGTAGTCCTTGGTCATGTTGAAAGCGTCGCCTGAGGCACCAACAATGTCGAACACGCAAAATTTCGGGCCTCCGGCGGCCTGTGCGGTCAGGCTGATCAAGCCTAGAGCAACTCCCAGGGCAAGGACGGGCAAGCACCGGATGGACTTCATGAAGACTCTCTTTGGAAGTGAACGGTCAAAGATGGGAATTTAATCTTCAAAAGCGACCGTGCCCACTGGGGCAATCGCTTGCCGCCATGTTGGGAATCCGCGAAATGCGCGTCAATCACCGAGGGCGCTTGTGTCGTGCCTGGGTGCGCCACAGCGGGGTCTGACCCTTGAGTTGGCGCTCGATGCCCTGGTTCAAGCTGCGGCGCAAGGCCACGACTTCATCCAGGTTGCCGTAAACGCCGGGAAAGCGCTGGTCCAGCCAGAGCCACAAGGTGCACGAGCGCAGGGCCTGCTCCATGCGGTCCAGGCGGCTGTGGGCGTCCACGTCGTCCAGGAACCAGGGGTGGCCGGCGCGGCCTGTGCGGGCGTGGCTCTCGGCCCAGCTCAGGTACTCCTGCACCTGGGCGGGCGTGCGACTGTCCACCGGGGCTTGGGCGTAGACAAAGCGTGCGCGCAGGTCCAGCTTGCCAGCGCTGATGTCCAGTTGCTCGGCCAACTCCAGCATCTGCTCCAGTTCGGCCACGGCGAAGTGGGCATTGTCCAGTTGCAACTGATCCACGAACACGCCCAGCACGTCGCGCAGGCGATTCTTGCCCAGGCGGCTGGCGATGGTGTCGATGTGCCACCAGTTGGGCGCCACCGGCGCTTTGAAATCGCGTGGCGCGCGCGGCGTCTTGGGCAACAAGGCCTTCAGGGCCTTCAGCGCATCGGCCTCGGCTTCCTTGAGGACGCCGACGAAGCCTTCTTCGTGGATGCCGAAGCGCCCCGCGCGCCCGGCGATCTGGTGCACCTCGGACTCGTTCAGGGGGCGGTCGGACTGTCCGTCGAACTTGGTCATGGTGCTGAACAGCACGCGGCGAATCGGCAGGTTCAGGCCCATGCCGATGGCGTCGGTGGCCACCAGGATGTCGGTCTCGCCCTGGGCGAAGCGCTCGGCCTCGCTGCAGCGCACCTCAGGCGGCAAGGCGCCGTAGATCACCGAGACGCTTTTGAGGCCGTGCTGGCCAATCTGGTCGCGCAGCATCAGCACGTCACGGCGGCTGAATGCCACCACGGCATCGCCCTTTTGCAGGCTGCTCAAAGGCAGTGGCGCGGGCAGCAGCTCGACGTGCTGCTTGCGCTCGAAGTGGACCACCTCGCAGCGCTCGCCGCACAGGCCCAGCAGGTTTTCAATGGCCGGCACGGCATAAGCCGAGCAGATGATGAGCACTTCGCGCGCGCTCGCGCCCACGATGGCCTGCGTCCAGGCCCAGCCCCGGTAGGGATCGAAGATCATCTGGGCTTCGTCGATCACGGCCACGTCGATGACCTCGCTGGTCGAGATCATCTCGATGGTGCTGGAGACCACGCGGGCGTCGTCTGCCGGCACGTTCTCCTCGCCGGTGCGCAAGGAGCAGGGCACACCGCGCGCTTGCAGGCGGTCGCGGCCTTCAAGGGCGAGCAGTCGCAGAGGCGCAAGGTAGGCGCCGCTGTCGGCCTGGGCCAGGCGCTCAAAGGCTGTGTGTGTCTTGCCGCTGTTGGGCGGTCCGACGAAGAGCGTGACCGTGCGCTGCAAGTGCCTGGCACGCGCGAAGGTGTCCGGGTAGCCCTGAAACGCCAGTTCGGTGGTCAGGTCTTCCAGCGTGTCCAGTTCATGCACACGGTGGGCCCAGCGGTCCAGGGCGCGCGTGCAGCCGGTCTTGAGTGCTTCGAAAGGCAGCAGCCGGCCGCATTCGGCTTGCAGGCCGGGCAACAGCGAGGCCATGCGCTGCGGGTTGCAGTCGCGTGCCTGGTTCAGCAGCACCTCCAGGTGATCCGTCAGTGCCGGAGCGTGCTGGTAGGGCGGCGTCGCGGACATGGCTTGCAGGACGGGGCCTTGATCGCCCGTGCGGAAGTAGGTCCAGATGGTCTCGCTGTCGATGTCCGCCAAGAAGGTCACGTGCACCTTCCAGTCCGGCTCGCTCAGTGGCAAGGGCTGGACGATGCGGCGTTGCCAGTGCAGGCCATGGCGCTGGATGCCGTTGGTGTCCAGCCAGGTGGCACGCTCGGAGGTGAGGGCGCGCAGGCCTTGCTGCGGCGTGGTGGCCTGGGCAAAGGCGTCCAGGTGGGCCAAGGCCCGGTCCATCAACGTGGGCGCGATCCACCGGCTGGCGCGTGAGCCGGGCACGGCTTTCTGCAACTGGATCAGGCCCAGGGCGTCCAGCGGCTCTTCACCGGCCGGGCCGGGCTCGGCACCGAAGTCGCCAGGTTTGACGACCTGCGGCAAGTTGAAGGCTGCCTGGCGCAGGCGGTGGAGTTGTTCCGGGGTGATGTGGGCGGGCAATCGGCTGGCGTGGCGGGGCACGGGCAGGGTCAAGGCCGGCTTGGAACGGTCTGGGGTGGTCGCGGTCATGGATGGTGCGAACTCTAACTGGTCTTCTAGGGGTATCGCCTGATTGGGGCATGCATTACGCTGCGCTGCAACTCAATCCAGGGAATCCAGCCATGACGATGATCCATGTGAACGTGAAGTGGGCCGCCAGTGCCTTGGGCCTGTGCGCTTGGCTCTTGGCCATGGCGCCCGCCCAGGCCGCCGATGAGCTGCCGACCCTGCACGCCGTGAAGGAGCGCACGTCGGTGTCGGGCCTGTCTTCCGGTGCGTTCATGGCGGTGCAGTACAGCGTGGCTTTTTCGGCCAGCACGCTGGGCGTGGGCGTGGTGGCGGGCGGCCCCTACAACTGTGTCTACGTCAACCTGGGTGGCATCCAGACCTGCATGAGCGGCTCGCCATCGGCCGACATGTCCTGGTCGGCCGCGCAAGGTTTTGCCAACCTGGGTCAGATCGACCCGGTGGAGGGCGTGAGCAAGCTCAAGGTGTATGTGTTCAGTGGCAGCAAGGACCCGACCGTCGTGCCCACGGTGGTCAAAGCCACCCGTGATTTCTACAAGGCTGCCGGGGTGCCGCCGAAGAACCTGGCGTTCGTGGGTACGTTGCCGGCCGGGCATGCCTTCATCGCGCCCAGCTTTGGCAATGATTGCAAAATCACTGATCCGCCTTACATCGACCATTGCACGGTCAAGGGCGTGCCTTACGACCAGCCCAAAGCGATCCTGAGCCACATCTACGGCCCGCTCAAGCCGGCGGTGCAGGCCCTGTCATCGACCGTGCGGCCTTTTGACCAGCATGAGTTCGCCAGCACGGTGACGGGCCTGGACACCGTCGGCTTCTATTACCTGCCCAAGACCTGCGCGGCCGATTCCAGCCAATGTTCGGTTCACGTGGTTTTCCACGGGTGCCAGCAGGGCGCGGCGGTGGTGGGCAGCGATGTCTACGCCCGGGTGGGCTACAACCAGTGGGCCGATGCCAACCAGATCATCGTGCTGTACCCGCAGATCAAGCCCACGCCGGCCATCCCCTTCAACCCCAAGGGCTGCTGGGATTGGTGGGGCTACTCCAGCTTGAGCTTCCAGGTGCGCAGCGGCCCGCAGATGAAAGCCGTCAAGGACATGGTGGATCGCCTGACGTCCACCCCTTGAGCGTGTTTCACCCCGACACATGTTCAGGGCAAGCCGCCATGTTCCTGCGGGTGCTGAGTGGCTAGTCTGGTTGGTGGCGGTGCTGTCCCGACCGCCTTGCTTGCCCGGCTCACGCCGGCTTACTCAAACCTGAGGTCAAATCCATGAAACAAGACATCAAGCAACACAAGGCCGGGCGCATTTCAGCCATGGACCTGGCAAAGGCGGCACGCCAGGGTGTCGAGCGCGCACTGGCGGCGCGTGAGGCCATGACGGAACTCACGCCTGAGCAGACCACCCAGGTCAGCGGTGCTGCCACGGCGGCTGCCAAGGCCATCATCAAACAGCCGCCCGTCATCGGTTTGGTGGCTGTGAAAGAGCCCACCATCGCCGGCTTCCGCCCGCCCATTGTGGTGGGCCTGGTGGCCGTGCCGGCCCCCATCGATGCGGTGAAGTGAACGCGGCGCATCGCCGCATGGGAGCGCTTTCATGAGCAACCCGAAGCAAACGCTGTGTCCGAGCGTGCCGCACGACTGGGTCGGGGCGCAGGTCTTTGCCGTGGTCGGCGGGACGGTGGAGGAGCCCGAGGTGTCCTACCTTGACGAACCGCTGACCGTGACTCAGGAAATTGTTGACATGGCGGCCCCGGTGGCCCCTGACGAGGTGTTTCGCATGGCCGGGGCTTGCGCCACGACCGGCTGCGGGCATTACGCTCAGGACACGGACCGCTGCACCCTGGCCGAGCGCACGGTCAGCCTGGCGCCCGCCGTGGTGCACATGCTGCCGCGCTGTGCGATCCGGCTCGACTGTCGCTGGTGGTCAGAAAACGGCGCAGAGGCTTGCCGCCGCTGTCCGCAGGTGGCCACCCGTGATTACGCAGCCGATCAGGTCAAGCGCACGATGGCGGAGCCGCCTCAGCCAAGGTCGGTCCATGCCTGATGGACAGCGGCCGATGCGTTGATTGAGGCCAGCGCATGCCCTTGACAGGGGCGCACAGTCCGGGGTGGGTGTCTCACGCACCCGCCCCGGATTTTTCGTTCATGCCACGTCGTCGGGCAACTGTTCGCCCAGGGCCTGGGTGCCTGACACGATCATGCGAACCATGGTGGTCAACTCTTCCGTCAGGCGGGCCTGATCTTCGGGTGCAGCATCGAGCGCCTGCGCGCCCATGGCAAAGACCAGCCGCGTGATGGCCCGAGCCGTCAGGGCGGGATCCAGCAAGCTCGTTTTCTTCACTTTGGCCAGACGGATCAGGTCTTGACGAAGTTCATCTTCGAAAAAGGACAACTGGCGCTCGATGGCCAC
>CANBUA010000080.1 GCA_947372535.1 Burkholderiales bacterium | reverse complement strand
TTCGCGTCGCCGGCCAGAGCCTGTGGGCCGGACTCCTTCACCGGTACTGTCTGCTCCTTCATCACCTCGTATTGCCCGTCTGGCTGGCTGCCTGCCGATGGTCGCCTGCTGCCAGTGAACAACTATCAAGCACTCTATTCCTTGGTGGGCATCAAATTTGGCGGCGATGGCCGCGTCAACTTTGGCATTCCTGACCTCAGAGGCCGCAACGTGGTGGGCACGGGCACCGGCCCAGGCCTCCAACCGGTGGCTTATGGGCAGCAACTGGGTCAACAGCAAGTCACCCTGTCTCCCACCCAAACACCGGTGCAGCCTCATGTGCATCCAGCCACGTTCGTCGGCACGGGTGGCGGGCAACAGTCCGTGACCATCCCGGCCGTGGCCAGCACACTGGATGTGCAGGCCACATTGAGCGCCCGCAAAGTGGGCGGCGCCGTCTCTCCCGACAAAGGCTTCCTGCTGGGTCAAGGAGGCACCGGCAACAACGCCGCGCCCATCTATGTCAATCCGTCGATGTCAGGCACTGACGTGGCACTTGGCGGGCTGGGTGTGACCATGAGCGGCTCACCCGGCAACCCAGCTGTGACATTCAATGTGCCATCAGGCATCACGGGGGGAACCGTGGCCGTGCAGAACAACGTCATCGTGCCTGCCCTCGCGCCGGTGTCTACCCAGTCACCAGGGCTGGGCCTGACCGCCTGCATCCTCACCAATGGCATGTACCCAGTCCGCGAGTAGGTGAGGCGCGCTTGACCGGCATTAAGCCGTGCATCGCATGGTCATGGCGAATAAGATAGAACTTGCGCGTGGCCTCCATGCCTACTATACTGTTTATTCATACAGTATTGGAGCTGGTCATGAGCGAGGTCGAATGGATCAGTTGCTGTGCGGATCGCTTGCAGCAGCAATGGCCCCGTGCGCAACGGGATGAACTTGAAGAAACGGCCCGTGAGCTGTCGCACCAGGATCACTGGCGCTGCCATCGCGGTGACGAAGCCGCTGTCATGTGGCTGCAGCTGGGTGGCTTGGCGCAGTGAGCTGCATGGCCATCATGCAACCCCTCGCAGCCCGCATGAATTTTGAAGCCTCGCCGCCTGCTCAACTGCGTCAAGCCGGCAAGGCCTGGTCTTTCGAGGCGGCCAACTTCCGGCAGGCCAAGCGTGTCTTCACGGTTCTGGCTGAACAAGGAGAAGTGGTCTCGCCGTTCGAGGCCATCGGGCCGGCAGCCAGCGGAGGCTCGGTGATCGACAAGTTCGGCAAGCTGTGGATCGTGACGTGTGTCAATGCCTGCGGCCTTGAGTGGCCGCAGTCTGCGTAAACCTAACCGACGCGCCCCAAGCCCAGGCTCGCTGTTTGCTGGATGCATTTGTTCGCCAATCAACGGTGCCACTTACTTGCGAGTCCCTATGAAAATGCCCAGCCTCTTGTCCTCCGCTTTGATTGGCGCCGTCGCGAGCGCGCGATCGATGACGCCCATGGCCGCCATCACGACGGCACGGCTGCTGGGCGGCCGCACCCCCGGAAAGTTGGTCCTTCTGGATCGCCCGCTGTTCAGAGTCGGTGCGCTGGCCTTGGGCGCGGGGGAACTCTTTGGCGACAAGATGAAAACGGCGCCTGACCGAACCGTCTTTCTGGGCCTGGTAGCGCGTGTCATGAGCGCCGGCATTGCTGGCGCCGCCTTGGCCCCACGTGGCCGCGAGCAGGCGGGAACGGCGGTCGCGGTCGCCACTGCCGTCCCGCTGGCCTACCTGACCTTGGTCGCGCGCAAGCGGGCCATGGCGCGCAATGGCCAGACCCGCAGCGGGCTCATGGAAGACGCGCTGGTGATCGCCGCGGGTGCTGCCATCGTGGCGCTTTCCATGCAGAGGGAACGCGAACCTGCCCTGTGACAGGCCTGGGCTTTGGTGTAACCCAGGTTGATGTCAAAGGGTTGTCGCAGCCCTGTCAAAGAGCATTCCCATACTGGACTGACGCAAAAAGGTGAGCACTTCACCTTGATCGCATCAGCAACCATTGAAGGAATGCCATCATGGGTCGTCCCAAGTACATCAAGCCACGGGCTCAAGGCAGCACACGCCGGGAGTTTTTCAAACGCTCGGGGTCGGCAGCTGTTGCGCTGGCAGCGGTCCCATCGATGCCTTTGTGCAGCGCCATGGCCGCCACCGTTGGCACGCCGTTGTTTCAGCATGGCGTTGCCAGTGGAGACCCGCTGACAGACCGCGTCATTTTGTGGACTCGGGTGTCAACGGCTCGTAGCGCGGCCGTGACGGTGAACTATGTGGTCGCCACGGATCCAGCCTTGAGCAACGTGGTGCTGCGTGGCAGCACAAAGACCAGCCCCGCACGCGATTTCACCGTCAAAGTCGATGCGGGGCCGCTCAGGCCAGACACCACCTACTACTACCGGTTCGACGCTGAAGGCACATCCTCGCCGGTGGGACGCACCAAAACCTTGCCTCAGGGCAACGCCAATCGTTTGCGGATGGCGGTGGTCAGTTGCTCCAACCATGCCTATGGCTACTTCAACGCCTATCGGCATGTGGCGGAGCGTGCTGACCTTGATCTGGTGATGCACCTGGGCGATTACATCTATGAGTACGGCAACGGCGAGTACGGGAACGTTCGCGTCACCGAACCAGCCACCGAGATCCTCACGCTGTCTGACTACCGCACCCGCCATGCACAGTACAAGCGCGATGCCGATCTTCAAGCAGCGCATCGTCAGCATCCGTGGATCATCATTTGGGACGATCATGAGGTGGCCAATGATTCCTGGAAAGGCGGGGCACAAAACCACAACGACGACACGGAAGGTGTTTGGACCGACAGGCGCGCTGCCGCGCTTCAGGCCTATTACGAATGGATGCCTGTGCGTCCCGTGGACACCACGGACCTGACCCGTAACAACCGTGCTTTCCAGTACGGTAACCTGGTGGATCTGGTGATGCTGGAGGAGCGCCTGAGTGCACGCTCGCAGCAACTCCCGGCGACGATTGCCGTCCCTGGGCTGGGCAATGTGTTCGCCCAAACCGGCGCCTTCGCCGACCCGACGCGCACCTTGCTCGGCGCAACCCAGGAGGCTTGGCTGGCCAATCGCTTGCGCTCGTCCAGCACGCGTTGGCGGTTCCTGGGCCAGGGCGTCATGTTCGCCCAACTCAAAGGCGTGAACGCCGCGAATGCCGCAGGCGGTGGCCTGTTCCTGAACTCGGACCAATGGGACGGCTATCAGCCTGCCCGCAATCGCATCTATGACATCCTCAGGGGCACGGGCAGCGTACCAGCCGTCAACAACGTGGTGGTGCTGACAGGCGACATCCACAGCTCGTGGGCGGCAGACCTCACTCAGGATCCGGGCAACCCGGTGGTGGCCACTGGTGGCTACAACCCAGCCACGGGCGAAGGCTCGCACGCCGTGGAGTTCGTGGGCACGTCCATCACGTCACCTGGCATCAACGACCCAAGCGGCAGCACCGCCACGCTGCTGCGAGGCATCAACCCACACTTCAAGTACATCGACCTCAACCGGCGCGGCTACATGCTGATTGACGCCACGCCTGAGCGCGTGGTGGCCGAGTGGTGGTATGTCGATACCGTGGCCAGCATCAGCCATGTGCAGACCTTTGGCGTGGCCTTCGAGGTGCAAAACGGCAGCAATCGCCTCGTGCCTTCGGTTCAGACCTTGGCGCGCGCCACGTTTGCGCCGCTGGCGCCTTGAGCAGACCGATCAACCTTCGGAGACATTCAAATGAATACGCTTTCTACCATTCGCGTCATGACCGTGGCAGTGGCCATGGTCAGCCTGCAAGCCCACGCAGCGGATTTCACCTTCTCGGATCACATCAGCTACAACACGGATGTGGTGCAGGTGTCATTCACGGTGAATGCCGATGCCAGCCCTGTTCAGCTTTGGTCGGATTCCTGGCGTGGCGGCCTCAATTTCGATCCCACGCTGACGCTGTGGGTCAAGGCCGGTAACGGCTACAGCCGAGTCGGTGAAAACGACGACGATGACTCGATCCATTCTGGACAAGGCTTCTACGATGCCGGCCTGGCCTTGCCTGCCTTGGCGGCCGGGCAGTATCTGGTCACCCTGGGCGCGGCACCGAACTACGCCCATGGGGTTGCTTTGGCCGATGGCTTTGTCCTCGATGGCAGCGCACCGATTCTGGTGACGCAATGGAACCAGCCCAGCTACGACATCAACGCCAATGATCAAAAGGGGACGCAATGGCGGCTTCATCTGACGGGTGTGGAATCTGCCGCCGTGGTCCCGGAGCCTTCATCGTTCCTGATGCTGCTGGCCGGGATGGGCGTGTTGATGGCGGCCCGCCGGCGCGCGTGACCGATGCCGGTGGCTGCAGAGGATGTGATCAAGGCTGATCCCATCTGCTTTCCGAACCACTCATTCCTTTGTGGGATTGCGCACGTCTTCGCCGGCTTGATCAGCCCCAAACCTAGCAACTCATCCGCAAGCAGGGATTGGTCAGGGAGCCCAAGCAACGAAAGCAGGTCACGAAGTGGCGTGTAGCCATTGACCATGAGCAGCAACTGCTTGGCATGGGGGCTGGGCCGGTTGTCCTCATTGACGGCGGCAATTCGCCCGTCATGGGTGCGTTCGAACACCATATCGCTTGGCGGCGTGTCATGGATCTGCTGCATGTGAACCTCGCATCAATGAACAACATGGAACTGCCTCTGAAACCCATTGTTCGCATTGCTTTGGGGTCGGACCGTACAGCGTCGTGAAGCCAAGTTCAGCGGTCCGCGGCCGCCGCTTGCTTGGATGACTCTACAGGATCAGATGACCCTTCAGTGAATGTCGAGCAGGGAACAGGCTTATTCAAAGGGGGGCGCAGTTAAAAGTCTTGGGGCAGGCGATCCATTTGCCTCATCGTTTGATGGTACGGCGCTGTGACGGCTGACATCCACATTTCGAATACTCGGGCTTGCATCCCAACCACCTGAGGTTCATGTCATGTCTCTGCAATCCCATCGCCGCACCATGTATTTGATGAGCGCCATCGCCCTGGCCGTGTCCAGTGTGACAGCGCAGGCCTCGACCAATGGTGTCGTGATCAGTCAGATCTACGGTGGAGGCGGCAACAGCGGGGCAACTTTGACCCATGACTTCATCGAGCTCTTCAATGCGGGTACCGTATCAGTCAGCCTGACCGGTTGGTCGGTTCAATACGCATCGGCCGCGGGCACCAGCTGGCAGAAGACCTTGCTGGGCAACGTCACGTTGCAGCCGGGCCAGTACTACCTGGTGCAGGAAGCACAGGGCACAGGCGGCAGCACCGCACTGCCTGCGCCCGACGTCGCCACTGGCGGCATCCCCATGTCGGCCACGGCGGGCAAGGTGGCGTTGGTCAATTCGACCGCCACATTGACGGGCGCTGCCAGCACGGGCGCCAGCATCATCGACTACGTCGGTTTCGGCGCCACGGCCAATGCCTCGGAGGGCAATCCAACGGCAGCGCCGTCCAATACCAACGCGCTGCTTCGCGCTGGGGGCGGTTGCACGGACACGGACAACAACAGCACCGATTTCGCGACGGGCACGCCCGTGCCTCGCAACACCACCAGCGCGTTGAATGTGTGCGGTGGGGGTACAGGGGGCACTGGAGGCACCGGAGGCACGACTGGCAGCGTGGTGACGATTCCCGCGATTCAAGGCACGGGCAGTGCCAGCCCCTTGCTTGGCAGCAACGTGATCACCACGGGCGTGGTGACCAAAGTCACCAACAATGGCTTTTTCATGCAGGATTTGGTGGGTGACAGCAATCCGCTGACCTCGGATGGCATCTTCGTGTTCACAAGCACCGTCCCGACGGTGACCGCAGGCCAACTGGTCAAGGTGAGCGCCAAGGTGGCCGAGTTCAACGTGGGGTCTGCCGCCAATGCGCTGACGCAGGCCCATACGGTGACCGAGTTGACGGGTGCCACGGTCAGCGTGCAGGGCAATGGCTACAGCATCGCCCCCGTCTCGATCAACCTGCCAGTGGTTTCAGATGCCGAGCTGGAGCGCGTCGAAGGCATGCTGGTCACCATCAACAGCCGCCTGACGGTGTCGCAAAACTATTTTCAGGGCCGCTTTGGTCAAGTCACGCTGTCCGCCAATGGCCGCCTGGAGACGCCCACGAATCGATTCCGCCCAGGTGCAAGTGCCCTGGCGCTGGATCAGCAAAATGCCTTGAGCCGCCTCTTGTTGGACGATGGCACGACGCTGCAGAACCCCAACCCCACTCCGTACTTCGCGGCGGACAACACACTGCGTGCAAGCGATACCGTGGATGCCGTCACTGGCGTGATCGACTATGGCCTGTCCACCACCAGCACCGACGGGCTGGCTGACTACAAGATTCATCCGACACAAGCCGTGAGCTTCACACGGGCCAATCAGCGGACCACGGCGCCGGATGCTGTCGGCGGCAACGTCAAGGTGGCCAGTGCCAATGTGCTGAATTTCTTCACCACTTTCACCGATGGCCGCACGGCGTCTGGCCAAACTGGGCAAGGCTGCACATTGGGCGGCGCGATCTCGGCCAGCAACTGCCGAGGCGCCGACAACCTGGCCGAGTTCAACCGCCAGCGCGCCAAGATCGTGGAAGCCATTGCGGCCACTGGCGCGGATGTCGTGGGTCTGATGGAAATCCAGAACAATGTGCCCACCGGATCGGGCACCAACGCCGATGTAGCGGTATTGAACCTGGTCGGTGCACTCAATGCCAAGGTGGGTGCTGGCGTCTATGCGGCCGTGCCGGCGCCCGTGGGAGCCACGGGCACGGATGCCATCCGCGTGGCCATGATCTACAGGCCGGGCAAACTGAGCCTGTCTGGCGTGGCCTTGTCGGACACGGACGCGGTCAACAACCGTCCGCCGCTGGCCCAGGCTTTCGTCGCACCCAATGGCGAGAAGTTCTCGGTGGTGGTCAACCACCTCAAGTCCAAAGGCAGTTGCCCATCGAGCGCCGCCGATCCAGACGCCGACCAGGGCGATTTTCAAGGCTGCTGGAACGAGACGCGCAAACAGCAAGCCCAGCGCCTGCGCAGCTTCGTGACCTCTGTGCAAGCTGCCAGTGCCAGCCAGGACGTCATCCTGATCGGTGATTTCAACGCCTATGCTCAAGAAGACCCCATCGAGGAGCTGACCAGCCACGGCTACGTGGATCAGATCGCTCGTTTCAACAGCTTCGGCTATTCCTATGTCTTCGATGGCGCTGCTGGTCGGCTGGATCACGCCATCACCACGCCGTCGCTGTCGTCCAAAGTCACCAAGGCATTGGAGTGGCACATCAACGCGGACGAGCCTTCGGTGATCGACTACAACACCGAGTTCAAGCAGCCTGCGTGCGCGACCTGCGGTCCTGACTACTACAGCGCCTCGCCTTACCGTGCTTCCGACCATGATCCGGTCATCGTCGGCTTGAACCTGGTCAAGACGATCGCTGGCACGCCGGGCCGCGATGCCTTGGTTGGCACCGCGGGTGATGATCTCATCAACGGTGGTGAAGGCAGTGACACGATCACCACCGGCGAGGGCCGTGACGTGCTGGTCTACACCAGCTTGCGTGATGGCCTGGACACGGTCACCGATTTCGCACCCGGCCTTGACCGCATTGACCTGAGCGCCTTGCTGGCATCGTTGAACGTCGCGCCCGCCCAAGCATGGGCCAGCGGCCATGTGCGGCTTGCCGACACTTCAGCCGGCGTCCAGATTCAGATCGACACCGATGGCAGCGCAGGCCCAGCCGTGCCCCGTGGGTTGATCGTGCTGCGCGGCGTGACCGCCAGCCAATTGCAAGCCGCCCGAGACCTGGGTTTGTGAATCGAATCAGCCATCACCAAGGACACGCACCATGCTTAATTTTCAACGCATCATTCGCACCACGGCCATGCTCTTTGGCCTGACCGGCCCGGTGCTGGCTCATGCCGACGTGGTCAACGGGGACTTCACCGCTGGCTTGACGGGGTGGCAGACTTTTGGGGATGTGGCTGCCTTGAGCAGCAGCCCGGCAGGCTTGGGCTTGCCCATCCATGGCAACACCTTGGTGCTCGGCACCGCCACCTGGGGTGCCGATGACTTTCCCTTGAACGATGGCCACTACAACATCTCTGGCGTGGAGGCAGGCGTGGCTGGCCTGCCTGGAGGGCTGGAAGCGTTCGCAGGGGTCCCATTGGGGTCTTTGGATCCCGACCCAGTCAACCACACCAGTTACCTCTGGGAGGGCTCTGCGGCCAAGCAGACCCTGACAGTTCAGGCAGGTGACACGCTGTCGTTTGACTGGCGCGTGTTGAGCGCGGACCGGGACTTCAACGACTTGGCCATGCTGGTGATCGATCAGCCTGCCAGTGGCCCGCTGGTGCATGTGCTTGGTGGTTCAAGTCTGGCCACGCAGGCCGTGCCAGGGAGCAGCAGCTTGCTGCAGAGCGGCGCGCAGTCCTTCAGCCATGTGTTCAGCGGATCGGGCGTGGTCACGCTGTCGTGGCTCGTGGCCGATGTACAGGCGGGTGATCAAACCACTTTTTTGACCGTGAATCATGTGCAGGTGACATCCGTGCCCGAGCCATCGGCCGTGCTGCTGGTGCTGGCCGGTCTGGGCATGGTGGCCTGCCAAGGCGCTCGTCGTCGCGCCGCAGCTTGAGTTGAGGACACACCATCCTTTGGGTCATGCCCCGTCTTCACCTTGTCATGCAGCCTTGTTCTGATGCATGCAAAGTCTTTCAACTTGGAGTGTGTCATGTCGTCTCCCAAATCCATCCTGCTGGCCGCGTTGGCCGGTCTGTCCGTGGTCGCACAGGCCACCACTGTTCCTTTGGCGGCCAATGGCCAGTGGCAGGCATTCGGTGTTGACAGTTTCTCTGCAGTATCCGGTGGCACAGCGTGGATCGACAACGTCGACACCAACGCTTCCGGCTACGGCTCTCCCCTTGATTTCAGCTTCACCGTGGCAGCTGGTTTCGTGGGCCAATTGACCGTGGTCGATGCCAGCCTGGCTGGCGACATGTTCAAGGTGTTCAATCACGGCAGCCTGCTCGGCGCCACCGCCAGTGTGCCCATACAGCAGTACGCCAGTGCCCCCGATGTGGGCTATGACTACGATGCGGCCTTGCTGAACAATGCCTTCAGCCGTGGCGTGTTCACGCTGGGCGCCGGCAGCTATCGCATCAGCGGCGCGTTGACGCAATCGCTGATGCTGGATGGCGACCCGCTCAACGCCACCGCCGGGGCCGTCAAGCTCAGCGTGAGCGCGGTGCCCGAGCCATCGCCCCAGGCCTTGGTGCTGGCCGCCATGGCCGTGATCGGCCTGTTGTCTCGTCGCCGCGCTGCCCGTTGATCTCCCGCTGAACACATTCCCATCGGAGTTCCCTCATGAAGATTCGCATGTTGTGCGTCAGCCTGGCGCTGACTTTGGGTGGCACGGTCCAGGCCGCCGCCCCGTTCACGGTCAAGGTCATTGGCTTCAATGACTACCATGGCAACCTGGAAACCCCGGGCACCTTCGGTGCCAACACGCTGGTGCCGACGGCCAATCGTCCGGCCGTCGGCGGCGCGGAGTACATGGCGGCCTATGTCGCCCGCATGAAGGCCGCCAACCCTTTGAACGTGGTCGTCGGTGCTGGTGACTTCATCGGCGCTTCGCCCCTGATCTCAGCCCTGTTCTTCGACGAGCCCGCCATCGAGACGATCAACAAGATCGGCGTGGAATTCAATGCCGTCGGCAACCATGAGTTCGACAAAGGCAGGGACGAACTCAAGCGGCTGCAAAGTGGCGGCTGCAAAACCACGAATGGTGTTCAGGAGGCCAACAGCTGCAAGGGCTTTGGCTCCGCCATGACGGGCACCTTTGATGGCGCCAGGTTCAAGTGGCTGTCGGCCAACGTGGTCGAGACAGCCACGGGCAAGACCCTGCTGCCGGCGTATGGCATCAAGACCTTCAATGGGGTCAAGGTGGCTTTCATCGGCATGACCCTCAAAGGCACGCCCGGCATCGTCACACCCACGGGTGTGGCAGGGCTGACCTTCCAGGACGAAGCCGATACCGTCAACGCGCTGGTGCCCAGGCTGCGTGCCCAAGGCATTGAATCCATCGTGGTGCTGGTTCACCAGGGTGGCTTCCAAAATGCCATCACCGGCACGACCAATCAGCCCACCACGAGCGACATCAACGGCTGCACGGGGGACCTGAAGAACACCGACGGCACGGACTCGGACATCCGCGCCATCGTCAAACGTCTGGACAACGCGGTGGACCTGGTGATCAGCGGCCATACGCATGCGGCCTACAACTGCTCGGGCAACACCATCGACGTGCGAGGCACCACACTGAGCAACGCCGTGACCACAACTCGGCCCACCGGCATGCCCAACAAGGTCGGCCGCCTGGTGCCAGTGACCAGCTCCAGCGCATTCGGCCGGGTGCTGACGGAAGTCGACGTGAGCATCGACCCGAACACGCGTGACGTCGTGGCCGTGAGCCCGCGCAACGTCCTGGTTGACCGTACCGACGCCACGATCAACGCGGCCATTGCCACGAACCCTGAGGTCAGGCACGTTGTGGAGGCCTACAAAGCGGCTGTCTCGCCTCTGGCCAATGCCGTCATCGCCACCATCACGGGACCGATGACCAACACAGCCAATGCCGCTGGCGAAATGGAAGCTGGCGACCTGATCGCCGATGCCCAGTTGGCCGCCACGCAACCCACCGCCTTGGGTGGGGCCGTGATGGCTTTCATGAACGCGGGCGGTGTGCGTAATCCCGGCTTCCTCAACGCGGCAGGCGCCTACCCCTACAGCTTGACCTACGGCGATGCCTTCACCGCTCAGCCCTTCGGCAACACCCTGGTGACGATGACGTTGACGGCCCAGCAGCTCAAGGACGTGCTGGAACAGCAGTTTGCCAACTGCAATGGCCAAGGCACGGCCAACCGCATCATGCAAATCTCCAATGGCTTGAAGTACACCTGGAAGGCTGCTGGCACCTGTGGCACCCGCATCGACCAGGTGACGTTCACGCCCACCGATGTGACAGTGACCCCACCAGTGGTGAGCGGCCCGACGGAGGTCATCGTCCAAGGCGGCGTGGTTCAGAACCCTGCCAAGACCTACCGCGTGACGGTGAACAACTTCATGGCCACTGGTGGGGATGGCTTCGATGTGTTCGTTGGCGGCCTGAACCAGCTTGGCGGCGCGCAGGACATTGATGCGCTGACGGCTTACCTGGTCGGCTTCAAGAGCCCGAGCCCAGCCTACAACCCCGGCAATCCGGTGCTGGCCAAGCCGCGGATCACGCGCCAGTGATCGTCGCGCGTCTGGGCGCCACCAGGTGGGCTGTTGCACTGGGCATGTTGGCGGCCTGTGGATTTGCCAGCCCCATGGCGTTCTGCGCCTCGTCTGACGAGCCTCGGCACGTCCATGGGCATGATGAGGCAGGCAGCACGCCAGAGGCCTTGGCCGAACGCCGCCGCCTGATGGCCGACGGCGAAAGTCGCCTGGCCCAAGGCGATGTGGAGGGTGCGCGGAGTGCTTTCGAGCAGGCTGCGCTTCAGGTGCACGACGCCCACATCGAATTGGGCATCCTGCGGACCCAGATGCAGGCTGGCCAATACCGGCAGGCCCTGGCTTTTGCTGCCCACACCGCGGGCGTGCATCTCGATGAAGTGGACGGCAAGGTCTTTTACGCCTGGCTGCTGAGCCTGGGTGGTCAAGTGGCCGTTGCGGAGCAGACGCTCAAGCAGGCCGAGGCCAGTGCGCCTGACCATCCCATGGTGAAACAAGCGCGCCAGCGTTTCGACGCCGGCGTGTTGATAGCCCATGGCGCCCTGCTCTCTTTGCCGGGCCGCCTTGCGCCATTCGCCTCTGGCGCAGTCGTCAGGCGGGAGGCCAGCATGGCCGGCACGGCGCTGCTGTTGGCTGATGGCCGACACGCGCTGGCACCGTGCGCGTCATTGCCGACTGCCGGTGTCATTTGGCTGCGAAATGGTCTAGGGCAGACCGTGACGGCCAAGGTCGAGGAACAAGACGATGTCCTCGGGGTGGCGTTGCTGAGCCTGTCGTCACCTTTGCCTCAGGCGGGAGGGGAGATCGTGCCGCCGTTGGATGCATTTTCCGGCTCACCGGCATTTGCGATCGACTACCCGATTGACCCTGCTGCACAAGCTGCTTGGCCCGTCTTGCGGGCGGGTTTTTTGGGCACGCCTAGCCCGGGCAGCTTGCCAAGCACGCAACGTCTTGGCGTTGAGTTGCCCGGTCGAGGGCCGCGTGGCGGACCCGTCTATGACCAGAGTGGCAGGCTGGTGGGCTTGGCTTTGGGCAACACCTCAGGCGGTCCAACCACGGCGTCTACCCTTGACAGGGCAGACAGCATGATCAAGATCAGTGCATTGCGCCATCGGTTTGGCGAGCGCTTTGGCCACCAGACCGTTGAGCTGCGTCTCCCTCAGGTCGGCGCAGATGAGTTGTATGAGCGTGCGATGAAGACCAGCTTGCAGATGCTGATTGCGAGCGAATGAAGTTCGGAGATGAGCCAATCCTAGGAACTGTTGAAACGGCCCCCTGATTCACCCCACCAGCGCAGGAAAAATCAAATAGACCGCCGTGGCGATGATGAGCGCCTGGACGATGAGACCTTGGACATTGATTTCGGGCATGACTGGCTCCTGTTGAAGGTGGGATTCCTCGGGGGCTGACCTCCGTCAGCTGATGAACTCCTTTGGCAAGGGGCGTGCCCGGCCGTGACTGAGCGAACGGGTGGATGCCTTCAAGTGGGCCGGCATCAGTGACACAGACCACCCAGGCACAGCCACATGACTGGCGGCTATCCCCCTTAAGGGCTGTGCGAGGAGCGCCCCTTCGCAGATATGCTCCCCGCCATGGACATATTCGCATCAATGCGCCACGATCACCGGCCCACGCCGACCCAATGGCGCGCCTTCGGGGCCGACCTGCTGCAAGCCGCTGGGCTGGGCTCGCTGGGCGCGGGCGTCATCTTCTTCGTCGCGGCGAACTGGCAGGCCTGGGGCCTGGCCGGACGCTTCGGGCTGTTGCAAGCCGGGCTGATGGCCTGCGTGGCAGTGGCGCTGTGGCAGCCACCGCCTTCGCGCTTTGGCCAGGCGGCGTTGCTGCTGGCGACGCTCTTCACGGGCGCCTTGCTCGCGCTGTTCGGCCAGAGCTACCAGACCGGGGCCGACGTCCACGAGCTGTTTTTCGCCTGGGCGCTGCTCGCGCTGCCCTTCGCCGTCGCCGCGCTGTCGGGGGCGGTCTGGGCCGTGTGGTGGGTCGTGCTCAACGTCGGCCTTGCGTTGTTATGCGGAAGCCTGGGGCTGGATGACGTCTTCTGGTTCATGTTTGATGGCTGGGGACGAGACCGTGCCACGCTGCTGATGTTGCCGTGCCTCGTGAATTTGCTGGGCTGCGGTGGTTTCCTCCTGCTCAGGCGCTCGCGCTTCGCCAAGGCAGCGCCCGTGTGGCTGGTGCGCTTGCTGTTGAGCGTCGGCCTGGGCTACGGCGCTGCGGCGTCCTTGCCGCACATGACGGACCACAGCGGGGCGGTCATCGCCTTGTACGCGGTGATCTCGGCCGGCATCGCCACCGCCACTTTGGCGCGTCGGCAGGACGTGTTCCCGCTCACCGCACTCGCCGGCAGTTGGATCGTGGTGTCGACCGTCTGGCTGACACACGCCTTGCGACTGGGTGACATCGGCGAACTCTTCCTGATCGCGGTTTGGTTGATCGGCAGCTCCACGGTCGCCGGGATGCTGTTGATGCACTGGCTGCGCCAATGGCGTGCGACGGCTGGCGGCGGACTCGCGTCATGAGCCCACTTGTCACACCATCCGCCGCGCCCGCCCGACCACTGTCGGTCAGCTTGCTGCTCGGCGTGAGCGGTTGGGTCGCCGGCTGCTTCCTGCTGGTCTTCGTGGCCTTGCTGTTCCGCCCGGACACCGCCGGCGAGGCCGCCGTCTCTGGCGGGCTCTTGCTGGCAGCGGCCTGGGGGCTGTTCACGGTCGATCGTGACGGCCAGCAGGTCTTCGTCACTCAGCTCGCGCTGGCGCTGTCGATCGCCGGGCAGTGTCTCGTGCTGTTCGCCATGGCCAAGGACACGCACGGCATCGCACCGGTCGCGGGCGCCGCACTGGTGCTGCAGACCTTGCTTGTGCTGGTGATGCCAAACCGCCTGCACCGCACACTGTCCACCTTGTTCGCCCTGATCGCTTGGGCGCTTACCTTGCGCTTTGGCCTCTTCGGCGAGCCACAAGGCTGGTCCCGCAACGCCACGCCGCACGCCGCGCCGCTGCCCGCTGCGCTCGCGGGCTGGCTGTTGGCCTGGCTACCGGTGGCCGCCCTCCTCTGGTATGTGATCCGCCGTGAGGCCGCATGGGCCGCGCGCAGTTGGGCACCCGCGATCTCATCGATCATCACCGGGCTGATTGTTGGCCTGGCCTTCGCCACACTGGCTTCGCACCCGTTCGAATCGTTCCGTTGGTTCGGCGCAGGGCAGGCAGACATTGGCCTACTGGCCCTCTGGCCATTGCTCTCGGCACTCGGTGCCCTGGGCGCCTTGGCGGCAGCCTTCGCGCTGCGTCGGCGCGGGCTGATGGTCATGTGCGTGATCGCGACGCTGCTTCACATCGGTAACTTTTACTACGCCCTTGGCACGACCTTGTTGGCCAAGTCGCTGCTGATGCTGACGATGGGCGGCTTGCTACTCGTGTTGGCGCAGTCCCTGCGCCCTAAGGAGTCCGCATGACATCATTGAAGCTGCGTGGGCTGACCCTGTTGGGTGCCTTGCTCGTGCTGGGCACCGTCAATGTCGCCATCTTCGGTAAAGAGCGCATCAAGCGGAGCGGGGAAGTGGTCTACCTGCCGCTGGCGCCGGTCGATCCGCGCTCGCTGATGCAGGGCGACTACATGGCCTTGCGCTTTGCTCTGGCGGGCGAGATCGAACGCCGCAACGAGGCTGACAAGCAGGTTCAGCGCCACGGTGACATGCCTTTGGCTGCCCTCACGCTCGACGACAGGCGCATTGCCACCCTGACGGGTGATGCCGCTGCCGCGTCGATCAAACTGCGCTATCGCATCCGCGGCGGCCACGTCTGGCTCGGCACCAACGCATTCTTCTTCGAGGAAGGCACGGCCGAACGGTTCAGTGGCGCACGCTATGGTGAATTTCGCGTCGACCGCGAGTCGGGCGAGGCGGTACTGGTCGGCCTGCGCAACGACAAGCTTGCGGCGCTGTAAGTCGTCGGCCTCCTAGTTTCGGGGGTAGGCAGTCGTAGGGATATGTTTACGTACAAAATGGGCCATCCAACTTGCAAGGGAAGCTCACATGAAAACCATCGTTCGTACCGCAGCCTTGGCCGTGGGCATTTTCATGGCCGGCCAAGCCAGTGCAGTCCTGCCCTTCGGGAGGCTCACCTACAAGGAACCGGTGGCCACGGTGGGTGCCACCGAGGCCATCGATGTGTGGATGACGCTGACACTCGACCCTGCGTCGCCCGCGCTGGATTTCTCCAGCTACCCGTTAACCGGATTTGACCCAGCCGATCTGCCCTTGCAAGGCAGGTACTTTGACCAGGCGCAGAACGACTATGTCACCTCCGACTTCGTCAGCATGGACCGGGTCTACCTCAATACCTTCTTCGAGTGCTCCGATACCTTCACCAACGGGTGCAATGGCGCCGACCCTAAGTCCTACACGTACACCTTCTTCACTGCCAGCGAGCCGGGCAAGCCATCGATCAATTTCCTGGAAAGCTTCAGCCTGGCGCCAGGCCAAACGCATGACTATGTGTTCGCCACCTTCACGCCGACCAACGGCTCGGCCCTGCCAGGCGTCTACAAGTTCTATGGCACCGGCGTCACACTGAACTTCGCCGGCTACGATGCGTCGGGCAACTACATCGTCAGCGACTACACCCTGGCGAACAGTTGTCAGGGGCCCAACTCGGAGGCCTGCGCCTTCACCCGCGAGGTAGCGGCCATTCCCGAGCCAGCGAGTGCCTGGCTCGCGCTCGCCGGCCTGTCCGTGGCAGGTGTACTGGCACGACGCGCCAGGCGCACCGCGGCGCGCTGACCGGCTGAACCTGATGAGCGGCCTTGCTCGCTCATCATGGACGGTACGCCGCGATCAGGACGCCTCGGGCAGGTGTGACGACTCGATGGGCTGATCTTCGGTTGGCATGGGCGCTTGCACCTCAGGCGCCATGGCGTCGCTTCGGGCATGAGCTGCGATCAGGCAATGGATGAAATGCAATTTTCGGATCGCCGATCTGGGCAGGACAAATGGATAAAAATCAGCCTGGCCCATGCTTCGGGACATCTCATTCATCACGGCTGACAAATCCACCCAGGCGTTGACGAGGTTCAGAAAGGCGGCGTCATCGTCCACGGAGTCATTCTGGCGCCACAGGTCATCGAGGTCATAAGGATCGGCGTCGACTTCCACGTTGTCGGCATCAATGCCAAAACTCAAGGCCGTGTCCACGGTATCGACCATGTGCAGGTAGTGAGCCCAAGTCTCGGCCCAATCTTCCCAGGGATGCATGCTGGCGTAGGCTGACACAAAGCGCATGGACCAGTCGCTGGGCGGGCCATCCCGGTAATTCGCGGCCAAGGCCGCGTCGTAGTCCTGCCGTTCGTCGCCGAACAGCTCCCGGTAAGGCACCAGCCACTCTGTTTGATCGACCAGGCGGTCCCAGTAGTAGTGCCCCACCTCGTGGCGGAAATGCCCCAGCAGCGTTCTGTAAGGCTCGTTCATTTCGGCCCGGGTTCGCTCTCTCAGCGAGTCGTCGGCCTCTTCCAAATTGAAGGTCATGAGCCCGTTGTCGTGCCCCGTGAGCACGCGCAGCCCATTGCCCGCGGGGCTGAGAAAGTCATAGGCCAGGCCGCGCTCCGGGTCCTCGCACAGCTTGGAGGCCACCGGCAGCCCCAGCGCGATCAGCTGCGACATCAGGCGTCGCTTGGCCACTTCCATGCGGTGCCACAGTTCGTCGTTACCAGGGACGGACAGGTCAGGAATGGTCCTGTTCAGGCGGCAAGCGGCACACAGCCGGGGGCAAAGGTCATCGTCAGACACCTTGATCAGCCAATTGCACTTGGCATCCGTCAGCAAATTGGCGCAACGCCGGTAGCTTGGCTGCGCAACACCCCCGGTTTGAAGGCCGATGATCGACCACAACTCCTCTTGTGCATCTTCGGTTTTGTCGAGGGGGACGAC
>CANBUA010000079.1 GCA_947372535.1 Burkholderiales bacterium | reverse complement strand
CGCATCGTGACCTTCAGCACCAACGCGGCGGCCGAAGGCGATGTCTGGACCACGGTCGCTCAAGCGCGCACCTTGCTCTCGACCATCGGCGGCAAGACGCCCGTGGGCGGCACCAACTACGACGAAGCCCTGGGCGATGCGATCACGGCCTTCAATAGTGCCGGCAAGCTGGCCGCTGGTCAGAATGTGTCCTACTTCATCTCCGATGGCGCACCGACCTATGGCTCTGGCACGACCAGTGAACTGACGCCTGCGGGCAGCAGTCCTGGCACGCCTGCGTTCAATGGCACGGGCAACAGCCAGACTGGCGCCGACACCGGCATCCAGGCCGCCGAAGAAACCTTGTGGAAGAACTTCCTCATCGCCAACGACGTGGACAGCTTCGCTCTGGGCGTGGGTGGTGTGACGGCGGCTCAGCGTGTTTACCTCGATCCGATCGCCTATGACGGCCGGTCCGAGCAAGACCGCAACGGCCTGGTCGTCTCGGCCTTCTCGCAACTGGACAGCGCGCTTGCCAGCACCATCCCGACACCGGTCAGCGGCAACTTGCTCTCGGGCAGCTTCACCGCTGGCGGCATCGGCGCCGATGGCCACGCGATCATCAAGTCGCTCACCGTCGATGGCATCACCTACGCCTACGATCCGGCCAATGGTGGCGCCATCGCCGTGACCGGCGGCACCAGCGCCGGTGTGTTCGACACGACGACCGATACCCTGACCATCACGACCAAGCAGGCCGACGGCAGTGTCGGCGGCAAGTTCATCGTGGACATGGACGGTGGTGACTACCGTTACGAAGTGCCGCCTGCCGTCACAGGCTCCAGCCTGTCGCAGTCGCTCG
The DNA here is from genome assembly GCA_947372535.1 of Burkholderiales bacterium. The sequence continues at coordinate 16,423 of CANBUA010000079.1, read as the reverse complement.
ACTTTGTCATCAGCGACGCCGATGGCGACACCACGGGTTCAAGCCTGACCATCAATGTGTCCAAGCCCACCTACACCAACGGTGATGCGGCGGCCAATGTTCTCAATGGCGGTGCCGGGGTCGACGTCATCAGCGGTGGCGACGGTGGCGACACCATCTCCGGCAACGCTGGCGATGACAAGCTGTATGGCAACAACGGCGATGACGTCATCAACGGTGGTGCCGGCAACGACCTGCTGTCTGGTGGCGCCGGCAACGATGTGCTCAATGGCGGCGACGGCAACGACGTGATCGTTGGCGGCCATGGCAACGACATCATGACCGGCGGCGCTGGCTCTGACGTCTTTGCCTGGTCGCTGGCCGATCCAGCCGCCACCTCGGCGGCCCGTGCGGTCGATACCATCAAGGACTTCAACCCGGCTGCAGCCTCGGCCGGTGGTGATGTGCTGGACCTGCGTGACCTGCTCGTCGGTGAGAACACCACCGGCGGTTCGGGCAACTTGCAGAACTTCCTGGACTTCAACACCGCGACGGCCAACGGGGTCACCACCACGACCATCCGCGTCAGCCCGACTGGTGGGTTCAGTAACGGCACCTACAGCGCCGCGGCCGACACCCATGAAATCGTGCTGGAAGGCGTGGACATCCGCGCGGGTCTGGGCCTGGCCAGCACGGCCACGGACAACCAGATCATTGCCAAGATGATCACGGATGGCAAGCTGCTGGTGGACAACACCTGATGATCCTCAAGGCCGCCTGACGGCGGCCTGCTTCATCCCCCAAGTCAAGGCCCGCCTCACCGCGGGCCTTGCTGTTTCTGGTGCTCACACCGCGCCTTTTTCGGATGCGGCCACTTTGCACGGTTTGGTCGCCGAGATGAGGGGGTGCGCGCAGGGTTTGTCGCATTTTGTTCGACGCTGAGAAAGTTGAGTTTCTACAATGGCCCATCGGGGAAATCCCCATTCCAAATGAATGCTCAGTATGAAACGTTCTGTGAAAAATAAGCTCTTTGGTGGCGTGGTCACGCTGACTGGCGCATTGGGTTTGATCAATCCGGTCGCGGCAGGTTCTTGCCAGATCACGCAATTGGGCGCGATCACCAGTGACGCCGTGTTGGACACCGACGGTCAGGTCTGGGTCTGGGGCTTTCGCAATGCCGGCATCTCAGGCCTGCCCACCCCCACCCACGCTTATGGCAATCTCAAGGCCGTCAACCGGGTTCAGTTTCCAGCCGGTACGCGGGTTACCCAACTGGTCAGTGGCGCCTATCATTTCCTCGCCTTGACCGATGAGGGCAAGGTCTACGGCTGGGGCCAAAGCGGTTACGGTGAAGTGGGCTGCCGCAACAGTGTCAATGACCCCTATGTTCGCCCGCCATGTGCGGTGCCCTTTCCTGGTCTGAAGGCCGGAGACAGGATCGTCAAGGTCGCAGCGGGTGAATACACGTCTTTGGCCATGACGGAGCAGGGTGATGTCTACACCTGGGGCCATGACCTCTACGGTCAGGCTGGTCGCGGTGCAGGGGTGGTCAGTGATCCCAATGGTCCGGTCCGCAACACGAGCCATCCTTCCTACTCCAATGGCAAGGTTGTTCCCGTCAATAACGACAGCATGCAGTTCGTGCCCTACAAGCTGAACCTTGGTGGCGAGCGTGCGGTGGTCAGTGGTGCGTGGTATGAAGGCGCCATGGCCGTGACCGTGAATGCCTCGGGTGCCTACCATGTCTGGGGCTGGGGTGACAATGAAGCGGCGGGCCTGGGTGTGCCCTACACCTGCGGCACGCCCATCCGTGGTGTGCAATGCGTGGTCCGGGCCCCGACCCGCGCCAACAGCCATCTGGAGAGCCTCGCGCCGCGCATCGCCGCGCTGTACGGGGGTAACGCCTTCGGCACCGCCTTGTTGGCTCCTGAGCCAGGTGCCAGTGGTAGCAAGCTGATGGGCTGGGGCCAATTGGCGGCGCTGGGTCTGGGTATTGGCACCAATGGCAAGCCGGGTGATACCACTGGCGTGACCACCGTTCCTCTGGGGATGCCTTTGAAGGACCCCGCTACTGGGGTGGAGTACCTGGCCACGACCTTCTTCTCGCGCTATGTTGGCAACGTGGCCATTGGCACCGACAACCGTCTGTGGGTTTGGGGGCAGGGTGGCGGCAGCGCCTTTCCGCAGATCTATCCAGCCCGTCCGACGCCGCATGGGACGCCCTATACTGATCCGAGCGACACGGGCCTGAACACAGCGTTGCGCTCTGATCAGCCAGGTGCCGCCCTGGTCGGCATTGGTAGTACGAAGGAAGTGGTGACCTACCAGATGTCTGATGGGAGCGCATTTGGTGTTGGCTACGCCAGCGTGGACAGCCTCAACCCCATCGGCATTCCCGGTGCAGGTAAGCTGGACCTCGATTACTGGGGCAGCACGGGGTGGGGTGGCGCGGGCACCATGCATGGCACAGGCAGTCTTGAGAGCATCCGCTTTGGTGGCGTGCGACTGTTTGGCCCCAATGCTGGCAGCGCGGATTCTCCTTGCGGATACGAGCCGGTGATCTTGAACTGATCTGAAGGCGGATGGGCGCAAGTCCATCCCGCAGGGAGGCGCCATTGGCGGGGCATGTGCGTTCGTGCGAAGCCTGCTGCACAGCCCCTGTTCCGTGAAGCCTCGCGCCATCAGGCGGTCGGGCTCATCTTGATTCGAGCGCCCGAGCCTAGGATGCTCGTGTCCACCAAGAATAGGCTGGCCAATGGGCATATGCCCCTTATCTCTACCTCAGGGATGTCCTCACGGACGGCCCGCAGTCATCTCTGACTGCGTCAAGCCTGATGCCTGGCCGGCTCAACGTGCCATGAATGTCAAAGCCCGCCAATTGGCGGGCTTTTGCTTTGGTCACCTTGCAGGCGCCAAAGGGCGCTTACTTCAACTTGAACTTGGCCTGCGGCACCGTCTTTAAATCGCCGCCCAGGCTTTCGATGTAGTTGGCCAGCAGCTTGAGCTCAGGCAAGGTAAACAGCTTGGCCTGAGGGGCCATGATGGCGTTGTTGCGGCCAATGTGTGCATTGCCGCTCAACTGGTAGGACTTGAGCGCCACGAAGAGGTAGTCGCCATGCTGGCCGGCCAGTTTGGGGTAGGCCAGGTCGATGGGCTTGTTGAGGTCCTGCCCATGGCAGGACGCACAGTTGCCCTTCTTGAGCAGAGCATCGACTTCCGGGCTGGGGCTGTGTGACTTGGCTTCCTTGCGGGGCAGGTCCTTGCCGCTGGCCTCGTAGTAGGCCGCCAGGTCGGCGATGTCCTGGTCACTCAAGGAGACGGCCACGCCCTTCATGGTCGGGTGCTTGCGGTCGCCCTTCTGGTAGGCGTGCAGTGCGCTGGCGATGTACTTGGCGTTCTGGCCGGAGATCATCGGCACCTTGTGGATCTCGGGGAAGGTGGCCTGGTAGCCCGGGATACCGTGGCAGCCGATGCACATGGCCACCTTCTTCTGGGCCGCGACCGGGTCGCCGGGCTTGACCGCCGTCTGAGACCAAGCGGGCGCGCCGGCCAGCAGGGCGAGGGGAGACAGGAGGGATGCCACACCCCAGGATGTCAGGCAGGAACGCAAGGTTTTCATGGCGAGAACAAAGTGGTGAGGGGGCAAATGGATGGGACGGCTGAGCCCGGCTCATTATAGGGAGGCGCCCTATACTTCGGGCCAGTAACTACCCATCGAGCCGGATCATGAAATTCAACGGTACTGCCGACTACGTCGCCACAGACGACCTGAAACTGGCCGTCAACGCCGCGCTGGCCCTCAAACGCCCTCTGCTGGTCAAGGGTGAACCCGGCACGGGCAAGACCATGCTGGCCGAGCAGGTGTCCGAGGCCCTGGGCCTGCCACTGTTGCAATGGCACATCAAATCGACCACCAAGGCCCAGCAAGGCCTCTACGAGTACGACGCCGTCAGCCGCCTGCGCGACAGCCAGTTGGGCGATGAGCGCGTCAAGGACATCCACAACTACATCGTCAAGGGCGTGCTCTGGCAGGCTTTCGATGCGGACCAGCCCGTGGCGCTGCTGATCGACGAGATCGACAAGGCCGACATCGAGTTCCCGAACGACCTGCTGCGCGAGATCGACCGCATGGAGTTCTACGTCTACGAGACGCGCGAACTCATCAAGGCCAAGCACCGGCCATTGGTGATCATCACCTCCAACAACGAAAAAGACCTGCCGGATGCCTTCCTGCGCCGCTGCTTCTTCCACTACATCCGCTTCCCCGACGCGACGACGATGCAGCAGATCGTGGACGTTCACTTCCCGAACATCAAGAAAGACCTGCTGGCCTCGGCCATGCGCCAGTTCTACGAGGTGCGCAACCTGCCTGGCCTCAAGAAAAAACCGAGCACCTCCGAGCTGATCGACTGGCTCAAGCTGCTGGTGGCCGAGGACATCCCGGCCAGCGCCCTGCAAAGCAAGGATGAGAGTGTCTCGGTGCCGCCGCTGGTGGGCGCTTTGCTCAAGAATGAGCAAGACCTGTCGCTGTTCGAGCGCCTGATCCAGATGGCGCGCAACCACCGCTGAGTGGCCTGAGGCCGGCGGCGCGCGCTCAGGCCACGTGCTTGAGCGCCGCAGCCACCACGCGGTTGCGGCCGCCTTCCTTGGCCCGGTAAAGGGCCTGGTCTGCTCGCTTGAGCAGATCTTCCAGCGACTCTTCTGGGTCGTCGGCCGTGGCCACGCCGATGCTGATGGTCACGGTGATCATCTCGTCGTTCCAGGGGATGCAGACTTGGTTGATGGCTTCGCGCAGGCGCTCGCCGGCCAGCAGCGCACCCTCGTGCAACGTGTGGGGCAGCAGGGCGCAGAACTCCTCGCCGCCAAAACGCGCCACCCGGTCCACTTCGCGGGCATGGGCCTGGAGCGCCTGGGCGACGGCGCACAGCACGGCATCACCCGCTGCATGGCCCAGCCGGTCATTGATGCGCTTGAAATGGTCGATGTCGATGATCAGCAGCGAGAACTGCTCGCCAAATCGCAGAAGGCGCTGGGATTCGCGCGCCAGCAGGTACTCGATGGCGCGGCGGTTGAGCAGGCCCGTGAGCGAGTCGTGGTGCGACAGGTGCTGGAGCTTGCGCACCAGGCGCATGACGACCATGTAGCCCGTCAGGAACGACGCCGTGATCGACAGCGTGAGGTGCAGGTAGATCAGCAAGAACACGGCTGCGGTCCCGGTCAGCTCGTGCCAGGCCCTGGACATGGGCGGGGCCGCAATGCCCAGGGCGGAGGCCGCGAACACTGCGCCGGCAAACGTCAGCAGGCCGGTGTGGGCGTTGGCCAGGCCCGGGCTGAATTCCTGGGTCAAGGGGCGGTGGTTTTCCGCCGCCGTGCGCCACAGCAGCAGGGCCACGATGAAGGTGCTGATGGCCTCGCCGATGCGCACCCAGCCCAGCGGCGCGCAAATGCAGAGGTTGAAAACGATCACGCCCAGCCCGAGCAAAGCGTGCGTGATGTCGGTGTGGTGGAGCTTGAGGAAGCCTTGCAGGCCCCGGCGCATGGAGATCAGCCCGTGGATCACGAGCACATTGGCCACCAGCACGTGCGAAGGCAGGGCGACAATCTGGCCCAACGGCAGCAGCGACAGGGCCACGCCATTGGCCACGGCGGCGATCATCCAGTGCCATGCAGCCCGGCGCGAGAGCCCCAGCAAGGTGCCCGCGACCCACCAGACCACGGTCATCAGACCATGGACCAGCAGAACCGACGCGAGAAAGACTACATTGACATCCATGCCCACCTCTGAGCCCGCAAGGCATCATCCATGGGACGGCCAGAGTCCTTCATCGGGCGACGAAGCTCACAAGGCGACACAATAGAGACCAGTTTGCGGAACTGCATATGCTCATCGATTTCTTCTTTGCCATGCGTGCCGAGCGGCTCAAGGTCACCATTCCGGAGTACCTCGATTTGCTCGATGCGGTCAAGTCAGGACTGATAGGTCCGTCCATAGACGAGTTCTACCACCTTGCCCGGATGACGTTGATCAAGAACGAAGCGCACTTCGATAAATTTGACCGCGCGTTCGGCACCTATTTCGGGGGGAAGACGGCCAATATCGACCTGACCAAGGAGATACCCCTGGAGTGGCTGCGCAAGAACCTGGAGCGCCAGCTCAGCCCGGAAGAGAAGGCCGCGATCGAGGCGATGGGCTGGGACAATCTCATGGACCGCATCAAGGAATTGATGGAAGAGCAGAAGGAACGCCACGAGGGTGGCAACAAGTGGATCGGCACAGGCGGCACATCGCCCTTTGGTGCACACGGTTACAACCCGCAAGGCATGCGCATCGGCCAGGAGAAATCCCGCAACCGCACGGCCGTCAAGGTCTGGGACAAGCGCGAGTTCAAGGATTACGACGATTCGGTCGAGCTGGGCACGCGCAACATCAAGGTGGCCCTGCGGCGCCTGCGCAAGTTCGCACGCCAGGGCGCGGCCGAGGAACTGGCCCTGGACGACACCATCCAGGCCACGGCGGCGGCCGGCGGCATGCTGGACATCAAGATGGTGCCCGAGCGGCACAACACGGTCAAAGTGCTGCTGCTCATGGACGTGGGCGGCACCATGGACGACCACATCCACCGGGTTGAAGAACTGTTCTCGGCGGCCAAGACCGAGTTCAAGCACCTCGATTTTTACTACTTCCACAACTGCGTCTATGACTTCGTGTGGAAGAACAACCACCGGCGCTACTCGGAGAAGGTGCCCACCTGGGACGTCATCCGCAAGTACAACAAGGACTACAAGCTGATCTTTGTGGGCGATGCGACCATGAGCCCCTACGAGATCGTCCAGCCGGGCGGCAGCGTGGAGTACAACAACGAGGAGCCGGGCGCGGAGTGGGTGCAGCGGCTCACGCACGCCTTCCCGCACCATGTGTGGCTCAATCCAGAGCCCGTGGGCGTGTGGCCTTATCGGCAGAGCGTGGGCATCATGCAGCAACTCATGGGGCAGCGCATGTACCCGATGAGCCTGCAGGGCCTGGAAGCGGCCATGCGTTTGCTCAGCAAGTAAGCGATGCGGCTGGTTCTGGGGCTGTTGCTGGGAGTGATGTGGGCGCTGGCGCTCGGACAGCCGGTGCCTGAGGGGCCGGGTGCGAAGGCCTTGGCGGTTGCCGCCTCAGCGTCTTCATCGGCATCGTCGGCGGCTGCTGATGCGTCGGACGATCTGCTGGCCAATGAACCGCCGGCCGTGGCCGCTTCGGCATCGGCCGTGGCTGCGGTGCCTGCCGCATCTGCGGCCTCAGGCGTTCAGGCCACACCGCGCCCGCCCCCCATCTGGAAGTTGGAGATCAAGGCGCCCAAGGACCTGGAAAAGCTGCTGCGCACCTACCTGGACCTGTCGCGCGACGAAGTCATCAGCCGAAGCGAGTTGCGCCGACTGGTGGCTGGCGCGCCCGAGCAGGCGCGTGCGCTGCTGGAGGCGCGCGGCTATTTCGCGGCCCAGATCAAGGTGCGCGTGGGCGAGGATGTGGCGGGCCAGCCCACGCTGGTTCAGATGGAGGTCGAGCCCGGCCCCCTGACCCACATTGGGCCTGTGCAAGTGATCTTTGAAGGCGAGCTCGACACCAAAGCTGGCCAAGGCGATACCGATGCGCTGGTGCTGGTGGAAAAGGTCAAGCGCCAATGGAGCCTGCCCACGGGCGAGGTCTTTGAGCAACCAAAATGGTCATCGGCCAAGAACAGCACGCTGGCCCTCTTGCGCGCCGATGGCTACCCCACGGCGACCTGGTCTGGTACCTCCGCCTCGGTGGATGCGCAAAAGCAGGTGGCCACGCTCTTCCTGGTGGCCGACAGCGGGCCGGCATTTGCCTACGGCCCTTTGACGGTCGATGGGCTCAAGCGCCAGCCCGAATCGGCCATTCGAAACCTGATGTCCTTCAGGGTGGGCGATCCCTATCGCGAGAAGCAACTGCTCGATTTCCAGGAGCGGGTGCAAAAGCTCAACCTGTTCGAAAGCGTGTTCGTGACGGTCAGCGACGATCCAGCCCAGGCCAAGGCTGCACCTTTGGCGGTGCAGGTGCGCGAGTTGCCCTTGCAGCAGGCCACGCTGGGGGCGGGCATCAGCAGCGACACCGGGCCGCGCGTATCCGTGGAGCACTTGCATCGCTTGCTGTTTGGCTACCCCTGGCAGGCCAAGTCCAAGGTGCAATGGGGGCGTGACGAATCGACCATCCAGAGCGACCTGACCTCCCACCCACGCGCTGAAGGCAAGCGCTGGCTAGGCGCCTTCCAGTTCCTGCGGCAGATCGACACCGAGGGCACGACCACCAACAGCAGACGGGTGCGCGCCGGTGTGCAGGACGAGGGCGAGCGGCTGGAGCGCACCTCCTACGTCGAGTACCAGAGCGCAGCCGTCTATGCCCAAAGCGGGTTGAAGGTGTCCGACGCTTCGGCCGTGACGGCCACACAGCAGTGGATCTGGCGTGATGTCGACAGCGTGATCCTGCCCACGCAAGGGGTGACGGCCAATGTGTCGGCGGCGGTGGGGCAGTCTTTCGCCACCCTGGATGCCAGCGGGCCATTCGCGCGCGCCTACGGGCGGCTGACCTGGTATCGGCCACTGCCGTCGAGCTGGTATGCCACGGTCAGGACGGAAGCCGGCTTGGTCATGGCCAGGCCCTCGGTCAGCGTGCCGGATACCCTGCTGTTCAAGGCGGGCGGCGATGAGTCAGTGCGCGGTTATGTCTACCGCAGCCTGGGCGATGTGCAGGGTACGGTGACGCTGGGCGGCAAGGCGCTGGCCACGGGCTCGTTCGAGGTCGCGCATCCATTGTTGCCGCGCATTCCCAATCTGTGGGGCGCCTTGTTCGTCGATGTGGGTGATGCGGCCAAGGATGCGGGCTCGCTCAAGCCCAAATGGGGCTATGGCGCGGGCGTGCGATGGCGCAGCCCGGTCGGGCCTTTGCGGCTGGACCTGGCCTATGGCGAGGCGGTGAGTCAGTTCCGCATCCACTTCAGCGTGGGGATTGCCTTGTGATCCGCAAGGTGGCGCGCCACACATTCCGGATCAGCTTGTGGCTGGTGGTGCTGTCGCTGGTGTGCGCGGCGCTGGCACTGGGCGGGCTGATGTGGGCGGTGAGTAACCAGTCGGCCTCGGCGCGGCTGCTGGCCATGGTGCCGGGGCTCAAGCTGATCGAGCCCAGCGGCACCCTGTGGGGTGATTTCCAGTCGCGCCGGCTGGAGTGGCGGGGCGCCAATGGCCAGGTGATCACCTTGATCGAACCCCGGTGGCGGGGCCTGACCTTGCTGCGCTCACCGGCTTTTCCGTGGAAGCTCCAGTGGCGCATTGACACGCTGGAGGCGCGTCGGCTCGATGTGTTCTGGCCGCCTTCCAAGACGGCGAGTACCGGGCCTTTGCAGGCGCCTTCGTCCTTGACCCTCCCCTTTGGCTTGAAGGTCGTCAAGTTGAGCGTGGACCGCGTCGAGAGCAATCTGCTGGGCAGCGAGGTGGTGCTGGATGTCAAGGCGTCGGTGGCCTTGCAGCAACCTGTACTTGGGGCGGTGGGGGACGAGCACCGGGTCCGCATCGACAGCCTGCGTTTTCAGGGGTGGCAGCTCAGCGGTGAGGGGCAGATTGCCACGGCGGGTTCGATGGCCTTGGCGGCCAAGCTGGCTGCTGTTTCCAGCACGGGGCGGGTCGATGTGTCGGCCAGCGGGCCGTTGAAGCGTCCCTCGGTGGAGGCGCAAGCGCAGATGCAATCGCTGGCACCTGAGTTGCCGCGCGGAGGCATGGCCGCCGAGAAGGCCAAAGTCACGGTCACCAAATCTGTCGCGGTACCTGCCACGGCATCGTCAGTCGCTGCGGCCATGCAGAGCGTCTCGGCCCAGGCCGAGCTCTTGCCGTTTGAGGCCTGGCCGGTGCTCAAGGCGCAGGTCTCGGCCCGGCAGTTCGATCTTCAGCGGCTGGTCCATGGCTTGCCGGCGACTGCCTTGTCAGGCCAGATCGTCGTGCAGCCGCGCGATGCCTTGCCTGGCGCGCCTGGCTTGAACGCGGCGCCCCAGGTGGCGGCCAAGGCACCCACTGAGCGGGCGGCGGTCGATTTGCTGGCGCATGTCGATCTCAGCAATGACCGGCCCGGCTTGTGGGATGCCGGTCAGGTGCCGGTGAAGCAGGTCCTGCTGGACATCACCTTGCCGGCGCAGGCCAGCATGGGCCAATTGGCCCAGGTGGGGCAAGCCGGCATGGTTCAAGGTCAATTGACTTTGGCTGGGCAGTCTGGCCGATCGCCCGGCAAGGTGGCGATCGACGGACAGTGGAGCCTGAGTCAGCGTGCTTCAACCAAGGTGACGGCCACCGTGACGGGGCTGGACCTGCGCGCCCTGGACAGCCGCGCCCCGGCCCTCTTGCTCAAAGGCCAGGTCCAGGTGCAGGGGCAGGCTGATCAGAACTGGCAGATCAGTGGTGCGCTGGATGGCAGCGATGGTGGTGGCCGGGCGCTGGCTGTGCCGGTGCAAGCCCGCTGGCTGGCGCACTGGGCACCGCAGACGCTCAAGGTCGATCAGTTGGTGTTGCAGGCCGGCCAGGCCAAGGCACAGGGCAGCGGTTTGTGGAATGGCGGCACGCCTGGCGATGCGCGTCAGCTGGTCAATGCCAAGGCCACGCTCACGCAGTTCGACCCGGCCGTGTGGGTGCCTTGGCCGGTGCCCGCGGGCGATGCCTTGCAGCGCACCCGGCTCGATGGTGAATTGACCGTGTCCTTGTCGGCCTCGCGAGAGGGCGTGTGGCAGGGGCAAGGCAAGGGTGCGCTGGTCGGCAGCACCTTGCTGGGCGTGCCGACAGAGGCGCAATGGCAGATCGAGGCGCAGCCTGTGGCTGCTGGCATCAAGCCGCCAGCTGTGGCGCGTCCGGTGTCGTCAGCGGCGTCCCAGCCGCCTGGTTTGAGCGCCAGCCTGGGCGCGACCACGGTGGTCGGCAAGCTGACCATGAAGGCCGCGGGCAATCAGCTCCAGGCCGATGTGCGCTGGCCTTTGGTCAGCCTGTCCGGTGAGGACCTATGGGCGCGGCTGGTCGGTGCCCAGGTGGAGGCCAAACTTGATGCACCCTCGTTGGCCGGGTGGCAACCTTGGGCCCGCGTGCTGGGCATGGGCGGCTTGACGGGGCAGGCCAAGCTGGAGGGCCGCTTTGTGAGCGCGGCAGCCGGCCAGTGGCAAAGCAGTGGGCAACTCAGCGCCGATGGCATCCAGTGGGAGCAGTCGCCACAGGGCAAAGCGGTGTTGCAAGGGGCCGGCCTGCGCTGGGTGCTGTCTTCCGATGGCATCAAGGCGGGGGCGCAGCCCTGGTCGGTCTCGGGCGATGTGGCCAAGGCGCAGTGGGGCCAATGGGTGCTGCAACAAGGCCAGGTGAGCCTGGAGGGCCCGTGGCGCGATCAGAAGCTGCTGGTGCAAGGCAGGGTGGACCTGCCTCAGCGCAACTTGCCGGGCGGCGGTGTCATCAAGGAGTCGGTCAGGGCGCAAGTGATGGCGCAAGGCGGCTGGAAAGACATGCCCGGCTCAGGTGGCGACATGGCCTGGCAAGGCCGCGTGCAGGCGATCAAGGTGGTCCCGCTGACGGTGGCGCCTGTGGCGCCCTGGCTGGAGGTGCAACCCTTCGACATGCGCTGGTCCCGTGATGAGCAGGGCGCGCGCTGGCAAGCCAGCCCGACCCGCGCTCAGGTGTTTGGCGCGGCGCTGGATTTCAAACAATGGCAATGGCAACCGGGGCCGCAAGGCAATGGTCAGTTCGATCTGGACATCCAGTTGCAGCCAATCAAGGTGGCCGACCTGCTGGCCCGCTTTCAACCGCGTGCGGGTTGGGGGGGTGACCTCACCATCAATGGCCGCGTCAAGGCCGTGCACACCATCGGCCAGGCCTGGGTGGTCGATGCGCAATTGGCCCGCCAAGATGGCGACCTCAGCCTGACCGAGATGGCCATCGACGGGGCCAATGTGCAGCGCCTGGGCGTGCGCCAGATCCGCATCGACCTCAAAGCACGCGATGGCGTCTGGACCTTGTCCGAATTGCTCGATGGCCGCGTGCTGGGGCAGTTGCAGGGCCAGCAGGTGGTGCAGGTCAAGGACCCGGCTGACTTGCCCGGCCCGCAGGACCTGCTCAGTGGTCAGCTGTCGGCGCGGGTGGACAACCTGCGGCCCTTGGGTGTGTGGGCGCCGCCCGGGTGGCGTCTGGGCGGCGAGTTGAGCGCCAAAGCCGGCCTGTCGGGCCGACTGGGCGCGCCGCAGTACACGGGCCAGGTGGTGGGTCAGAAGCTCTCGCTGGGCAATGCCTTGTTGGGCGTGCAGTTAAGCGAGGGCGACCTGTTGCTCACCTTACAGGGCGATCAGGCCAAACTGGATCACTTCAGGGCGCGTGGGGGTGGCGAGCCAGGCGGCCAGGTCAGCCTGAGCGGCGAAGCCCTGCTGGGTGCCGAACCCACGGCCACCTTGAACCTCAAAGCTGATCATTTTGGCTTGTTTCAACGCGTGGACCGCCAGGCCGTCGTCTCGGGCGATGTGCGGGTCGATCTGGGTGCCGAACTCATCAAGGCCGATGGTCGCATCGTCGTCGATCAGGGCTTGATCGATCTCTCCCATGCAGACGCGCCGACGGTGGGCGACGACGTGGTGGTGGTCAACCGGCCCGATGCCGATCCGGATGAAGAGGCCAATACTGGCAACGACCGCAAGCGCAAGCTGGCCATCACCCTGGCCGTGGACCTGGGCAAGCAGTTGCGTTTGCGCGGTCGCGGACTGGACACGCGCCTGGGCGGGGCCCTGCGCCTGAGCACGCCTTCCGGCCGCTTGAGCCTGCAAGGCACCGTGGCCACCAGCGACGGGACCTACGCCGCCTATGGTCAGAAGCTGGTCATCGAGCGCGGCACCATCAGTTTCACCGGGCCGGTCGAGAACCCGCGCTTGGACATCCAGGCCATGCGTGCGCAATCGCCCACGGCGGCCTCCAGCGATGTCAAGGTGGGTGTGCTGATCACCGGCACCGCGCAGGATCCACGTGTGCGCCTGTACTCCGAGCCGGCGATGTCCGAGACCGAGAAGCTGTCCTGGCTGGTGTTGGGCCGTGGCCCGACCGGCCTGGGCGGCGCTGACATCGGCCTGCTGCAGACGGCAGCCTCGGCGCTGTGGGCCGGTGATGGCCCTTCCAGCAAGGACTCGCTGATCAGTGCCATTGGCCTGGACGAGTTGTCCGTGCGCCAGACCGACGGTGCCGTGCGCGACACCATCGTCAGCCTGGGCAAGCAGATCTCCAGCCGCTGGTACCTGGGCTACGAGCGCAGCCTTAACGCGACCACGGGCAGCTGGCAGGCCATCTACCGACTGGCGCAGCGCTTCACCTTGCGGGCCCAGACGGGCGATGACAACGCGCTGGACGTGATCTGGTCATGGCGATGGGATTGATGCTGGGTTCACCGTGTGCAAACCCTCGGACCACGCTGGCCGAGGACCGTGACTGATCGCACGACCCTGAGCGCTTTGTGCGCCAGATGAGGTGTTGCCCCCACCATCGGATTGCTGCACTGCGGCACCATGCCTTCTCTAACAGCCATCGCGAAGGAGTCCTTCCATGAACCCAGTGCAATCTTTTGAAACGCCACAACTCTATGGCCACAGCATGCACGCTGGCGGCTGGCCCAAGCTCGGTTGGGCGCTGACCGAGCAGGACGCCTCGCTGGACCAGCAAGACGATGCCTCGTTGTCTGACGAGCTGGTCAACCATTTGTTTTCCTGATCGATCAAGACAGAGAACGACAGGCACATGCGATGGCATGACGCCATCATCATGATCACCACGGGGGGCCTTCGGGCCCCTTGGCCATGGATGGACATGAACGCTGCTTGACCTCGACGCCTCAGGCCGGCAGCGACATCGCCCGCCACAGGATGTCGAACAGCTCGTCGAACTGGTCGATGAGTGACCGCGACTCCTGTCGCACGATGTGCATCAGCACCACGCGGCCGATGAGGCCCATGTAGACGTCCAGCAGGATCTTGCTGGAGACGCGGTTGTTCAGCACGCCGCGCTGCTGCCCGTCCTTGAAGACACCCAGGAAGGCGCCCATCAATTCGGGGCTCTCGTAGATGCGGATGTTCTTGTGGCGAGAGACCGGCACGGCAGTGAAGAGCAGCAGCATCACGGCCGGGTGCTTGTCCATGTAATCCAGCGTGACCCAGCAGGTCTTGCGCAGGCGCTCACGCGCATCGTCGATGCCTTGCAGGTGGTCGATCATGCGCTCGGCCAAGCGGCCCAGGGTGATGTCCAGCATGGCGTAGACCAGCACCTCCTTGCTGCCGAAGTACTTGTAGATGGTCTGCAAGGACACGTTGGCGGCCTTGGCCACGTCCAGCAGGCCGACGTCGTGGAAATCCTGGCGCGAGAACAAGTCCAGCACGGCCAGCTCGATGCGCTTGAGCGTGTCGGCGCGCATGCTGGAGAGCAAGGCGCGGCGGTCGTCGATTTGGGTGGAGGCTGCGGCGCCGACGGGAAGGGCAGGCTTGGCGGGCATGGCGAGAGGGCCGATTTCCAGTGCGGAAATCAATATTACCAAATATACATGCAGCATGGCAATTGCGACGCTTTTGCTTGCATTTTTGGCAGTCGGTCGCCAAGATCGGTGGACACATTCAGCGCACCCCGCAGAGGGAATGTACCGCGACAAGCCGGGCACCGCTGTCGCTCCAACGCCCTTTTGACCGCTCCATTCTGTTGGGTAATCATGATTACCTATGGACTCGAGGGTTAGCCCAGGTGTGCTGCTTTCAGATCAGACAAGGACCGACGAGACAACGCCATGCCCATTCAAAATTTCACCTCCGCCTGGTTGACCTCCGAGCACCAGATGCTCCTGGACGCGGCCACGCGCTTCTTCAAGGAAAGCTGGGGGCCCAAGGACGAAGGCTGGCGGCACGCCGGCATGATGGACCGCGAGGCCTGGCAAGAGGCCGGCGCCAACGGCTTCCTGTGCGCGTCCATGCCCGAGGAGTACGGCGGCGCGGGTGGTGACTTCGGCCACGAGGCGGTGCTGATCCTGGCCCAAGGCGAGGCCGCCATTTCCGGCTTTGGCGGCTCGCTGCATTCGGGCATCGTCGCGCCGTACATCCTTCACTACGGCACCGAAGAACAGAAGAAGCGCTGGCTGCCCAAGCTGGCCACGGGCGAGCTGATCGGCGCCATCGCCATGACCGAGCCGGGCACCGGCTCTGACCTGCAAGGCGTGCGCACGCTGGCCCTCAAAGACGGCGACACCTACAAGATCAACGGCAGCAAGACCTTCATCACCAATGGCCAACTGGCCAACCTGGTGATCGTGGTTGTCAAGACCGACAAGGACAAGGGCGCGCAAGGCATCTCCTTGTTCGTGGTCGAGACCGACGAGGCCCCTGGCTTTCGCCGTGGCCGCAACCTCGAGAAGATCGGCATGGAGGCGCAGGACACCTCCGAGCTGTTCTTCGACGACGTGGTCGTGCCCGCGAGCAACCTGCTGGGCGCGCAAGAAGGCCTGGGCTTCTTCCAACTGATGCAGGAGTTGCCGCAGGAGCGCATGCTGGTCGCGCTGGCTGGCATCGCCGCGATGGAGCTGGCCATGAAGGTCACGCTCGAGTACACGAAGGAGCGCACGGCCTTCGGCAAGCCCATCTTCAGTTTCCAGAACACGCGTTTCAAGCTCGCCGAATGTCAGGCCTTGCTGCTGGCCTCACGCGCTTTGGTCGACGCGGCCATGGTGGCCCACCTCAAGGGTGAATTGGGCGTGGACCGCGCCGCGCTGATCAAATACTGGATCACTGACAACCAGTACAAACTGATCGATGAGTGCCTGCAACTCTTCGGAGGCTATGGCTACATGAAGGAGTACCCGATTGCGCGCTTGTGGGCCGATGCCCGGGTGCAGCGCATCTATGGCGGCACCAACGAAATCATGAAGGAGTTGGCCTCTCGCTTCCTGTGAGTAAGCGGTGCATCTGCCTGCTGCGCCGGCAGAGCCTGCGTCGGCGATGCTCGCCGTACCGTCAGTACGGCTGCGCTTCTCAACGCACGCTCCCTCCGGCTCGCTACGGCATCTGCACCCGCTCGACGCACTGTTTGTTTCTGACCATTTCTAAAGGAGCTTCTCATGACCGAAGCCTACATTTTTGACACCGTGCGCACCCCGCGCGGCAAGGGTAAGAAAGACGGCAGCCTGCACCAGGCCACGCCGGTGTGGCTGTTGCGCACGCTGTTGCAAGCCTTGCAGCAACGCAACCAGCTGGACACCTCGCTGGTCGATGACCTGGTGCTGGGCTGCGTGACGCCCGTGGGCGAGCAGGGCGCCGACATCGCCCGCACGGCGGTGCTCGATGCTGGCTGGGCCGAGTCCGTCGCGGGCGTGACGCTGTCGCGCTTTTGCGCCTCTGGGCTGGAGGCCGTGAACCAGGCGGCC
>CANBUA010000078.1 GCA_947372535.1 Burkholderiales bacterium | reverse complement strand
GGCGCAGGGTTGTGCATGGCGCTGGTGCTCACCTTGGGCATGCCCTGGGCCGTGTCCACCGGTTGGTGGGAGCGCCTGGGTCTGACCGGTTGCGCCTTCGTGGGCGCGCTGGGCGGCGTGTCCCTGACCTTGCTCATGGCCCGGGGCGCCGCCCACACCATGCGTCTGTTGCTGGCCGGCGTGGTGGTGGGCGTGGTGCTGGGCGCCTTCACGCAGTTGATGATGGTGTGGTCCGGCGAGGCCTGGCGTGTCATGCAGGCGTTCATGCTGGGTAACACCGCCATGCTGGGCTGGCCGGCTTGTGGGGTGATGGGCGCAGTCGCGCTGGTTTGCCTGCCGCTGGCGCTGATGCTGGCGCGTGTGCTGGATGCCTTGAGCCTGGGCGAGGACACGGCCCGCAGCTTGGGACTGCCGCTGGATGCCTCGCGGGCGGCCTTGGTGGCGGTGATGGCCCTGGCCACGGCGGCGGCGGTCGCGCAGGCGGGCCTGATTGCTTTCGTGGGATTGGTGGCGCCTCATCTGGTGCGCCCTTGGGCGGGTGGTCAGCACCGGCGACTGTTGCTGGCGGCCAGCCTGATGGGTGCTGTGTTGCTGATGGCGGCCGACGTGCTGGCGCGCAGCTTGGTGGCACCACAAGAGCTGCCCGTTGGCGTGCTGACCGCCGTGATGGGTGGCATCTACTTGCTGATCCTGCTGCACCGGAGGCCGGCTTGAGCCAAGTCATGCTTCAAACCACCGCGCTGAGCGCACAACGCGGCGGACGCGATGTCTTGCACAAGATAACGATGGCGGCGCGAACTGGCCAATGGCTGGCCGTGATTGGACCCAACGGCGCGGGCAAGTCCACCTTGCTGCGCTGCCTGGCCGGCTTGTTGAAGCCTGCCTCCGGCACCGTTGAGTGCCTGGCTGGCGAAGGCATGCCTGATGGGCAACGCGGCCATCTGTCCAAGGCCAGACAACTGGCCTGGCTGGGCCAGGATCCCGTGGGCGACGAGACCATGACGGTGCAAGACACCGTGGCCCTCGGCCGCCTGCCGCACCGAGGCTGGCTGGGCTGGTCCGGCTTGACCTCGGATGACCGCGCCGCCATCGCCAAGGCGTTGGCCGACACCGACATGGCCTGGGCGTCTGAGCGCACCTTGGGCGCGCTGTCTGGCGGTGAGCGCCAACGCGTCAGCCTGGCACGAGCCTTGGCCGTGCAAGCGCGCGTGATGCTGCTGGACGAGCCCGTCTCTCATCTGGATGCACCGCATCAGCGTCTCATCGCCCGCGTGATGCAGCGAGAGGCCGCGCAAGGCCGCTGCATCGTCAGCGTGCTGCACGAGCTGCCCTTGGCCCTGGCCGCCGACCGCATCCTGGTGATGAGCCAGGGCCGCGTGGTGGCCGAAGGCCCGCGCGACGACCTGGCGGTTCACCGCGCCATCGAAGCCGTCTTCGACCAAGCCGTGACCATCATTCGCGTGAATGAGCAATGGGTCGCCTTGCCCCAAATTTGATCTGCCGATACAGCGAGAAATTCGAACCATGGACATCCAGAACCCACCCCTCGAAGCCCCCGAGCAAAAGGAACGCGCCGAGCGCCGAGGCCTGCTCATCGTCAACACGGGCGATGGCAAGGGCAAGAGCACGGCGGCTTTCGGCCTGGCCCTGCGCGCCCACGGCCGCGGCAAGGACGTCAAGGTCTACCAGTTCATGAAAGTGCCCAGCGCCCGTTTCGGTGAGCACCGCGCTTTCGAGAAACTGGGCATTCCCATCGAAGGACTGGGCGACGGCTTCAGTTGGAAGAGCAAGGACCTGGAGCACTCGGCCGAGTTGGCCCGCCAGGGCTGGGCACGTGCGGCGGCGGCCATCACCAGTGGCGAGCATTTCCTGGTGGTGCTCGATGAGATGACCTACCCGCTGATCTACGGCTGGGTGCCGTTGAAGGAGGTGGTCGAGGTGCTGCGCAACCGCCCTCGGGAGGTCCACGTCGTCATCACGGGCCGCGATTGCCCGGCCGAGGTCATCGAGATCGCCGACACGGTCAGCGAGGTGCGCAAGGTCAAGCATGCGTATGAAGCGGGCATCCCCGCCCAGCGCGGCATCGAAGACTGATCACGCAGGCCAAGACGACAAGCACATGAGCGCCAGGGCAGTGATGGTGCTGGGCACGACCAGCGGGGCGGGCAAGAGCTGGCTGACCACGGCGCTGTGCCGTTGGTACGCGCGTCAAGGCCTCAAGGTGGCGCCTTACAAAGCGCAGAACATGAGCAACAACGCCCGCGTCGTGCCAGGCTTGAACGGTCAGATCGGCGAGATCGGATCGGCGCAATATTTTCAGGCGCTGGCTGCGAAGGTGCCGCCCGATGTCCGCATGAACCCCGTGCTGCTCAAGCCCGAGCACGACACGGCCAGCCAGGTGGTGGTGATGGGGCAGGTCAGGGCCGATTTCAGTCAGATGCCCTGGCGCCAACGCAGTCAGCAACTGTGGCCGCATGCGCGCCAGGCGCTGCGTGATTTGATCGACGAGTTCGACGTGGTGGTCATGGAGGGCGCCGGCTCACCCGCCGAGATCAACCTGCACGATGACGACTTCGTCAACATGCGCTCGGCGCTGGAAGCCCAGGCCGCCTGCCTGCTGGTCACCGACATCGACCGGGGCGGCGCCTTTGCCCACCTCTATGGCACTTGCCAGTTGCTGCCGCCGCTGGAGCGCCAGCTCATCAAGGGCTTCGTGCTCAACCGCTTCCGGGGCGATGCGGCCTTGTTGGCACCCGGCCCGACGCAGTTGCAGGCCTTGACCGGCGTGCCCACCGTCGGCGTGATCCCCATGTGGCGCGAGCACGGCCTGCCCGAGGAGGACGGCTGGTTCGATGAAGGCCTGGCCTGGTCGGCCGCATCTCACGAGAAAGACCCCAGCGATATCACCTGCCGCATCGCCATCCTGGCCTACCCGCGCATCAGCAACCTCGACGAGTTCCAGCCCTTGCGGCAGATCCCTCAGGTGCGCATCCGCTGGGCTCGGCAAGCGTCCGATGTGGATGGCGCCGACTGGGTGATCCTGCCGGGCTCCAAACACACCACGGGCGACCTGGCCTGGATGCGCCGCCAAGGTCTGGATCAAGCCGTGATCGCGCATGCCCGTCACGGGGGGCGCGTGCTGGGCATTTGTGGCGGCTTGCAGATGCTGGGTCAGTGCATCGATGACCCGCATCAGGTCGAGGGCCTGGTGCCTCACGTCGATGGTCTGGGCCTGCTGGCTGTGCACACCGAGTTCGACCGCGACAAATGGCTGGCACCCATGCAAGGGCAGTTCGCCCCAGGCTTGACCGCCTGGCCGCAGTTGTCGGGCCTGAGTTTCGAAGGCTATGAGATTCACCACGGCCGCACCTGGCCTTGCGGCGAAGAAGCCCTGCCGGTGGTGTTCAACCAACAAGCGCAGGCGCTGGGCTGGCAGCAGGGCACGGTCATGGGCCTGTATGCCCACGGTTTGCTGGAAAATCCCGGCATCATGCAGGCACTGTTCGGACGCGTAGGGCGCTCGCTGGACAATGTGTTCGAAGGCTTGGCCGACATGGCCGAGCAGCACATCGGCTCAGGCGTCCTGTGGTCATTGATATCGAAGGGAGCCTGAAATGATCGACGAGCCCAAGCCCATGCTGGATCTGCATGACCCTGCCTTGACCAGCCGCCTGCAGCACCTGCTGGACCACAAAACCAAGCCCCTGGGCGCCTTGGGCCGACTTGAAACGCTGGCTTTGCAGATCGGCCTGATCCTGCGCAGCGAACAGCCCATGCTCGATCAGCCCCAGGTGCTGGTGTTTGCGGGCGATCATGGCCTGGCGGCGCGAGGCGTCTCGGCCTACCCCAGTGACGTGACCTGGCAGATGGTCGAGAACTTCCTGGCTGGTGGCGCGGCCATCAGCGTGCTGGCGCGTCAACACGGCCTGGCCTTGACCGTGGTGGATGCTGGTGTCGCCAAAGACATCGCACCGCGGCCAGGCCTTCAGATTCGCAAGATCGCGACCGGTACGCAGGATGCCTCGCTGGGCCCCGCCATGAGCGTTGAGCAATGCCAGCAAGCGATGGCTGAAGGCGCCGACCTCGTGAGTGGCCTGCCCGGCAATGCCATCCTCTTTGGCGAGATGGGCATCGGCAACACGTCCAGTGCAGCCTTGTTGATGGCCAGCCTCACCGGCTTGCCGCTGGTGCAGTGCGTGGGCCGTGGCACCGGCCTGGATGATGAGGGCCTGCAACGCAAAATGGCCGTGCTGACCGACACCCTGGAGCGCCATGCCGCCATCACCGACCCCATAGGTGTGCTGGCCGCCATGGGTGGCTTCGAGATCGCGATGATGTGCGGTGCCATGCTGGAGGCCGCAGCACTAAACCGCGTCATCGTGGTCGATGGTTTCATTGCCAGCAGCGCCGCCTTGATCGCCCATGCCTTGCAGCCGCTGATGCTGCAACGCTGCGTGTTCGCGCACCAGTCTGATGAAAGCGGCCATGCCCGCATGTTGACCCACCTGGGCGCGCAACCGCTGCTGCACTTGGGGCTGCGCCTGGGTGAAGGCTCTGGCGCGGCGCTGGCTTGGCCGCTGCTCGAATCGAGTTGCCGACTGTTGCGCGAGATGGCCAGTTTTGAGTCGGCAGGTGTGTCGTCCAGCGCATGACGCGGCACGAAGCCACATGCTCACCCAACTGATGCGCGCCGTGCTCCATGAGCTGCGGCTGTTCTTCACGGCCCTGCAGTTCCTCACGCGTGTGCCCGTGCCGGCCTGGGTGGGTTTCGAGCCCTCATGGCTGCAGCATTGCGTGCGCTACTTCCCTCTGGCTGGCGCCTTGGTGGGGTGCGTGGGTGCCCTCGTCATGGCGGTGGCTGGCCTGTGGTGGCCACCCATGGTCGCGGTGGTGTTGAGCATGATGGCCACGGTCTGGATGACTGGCGGCTTCCATGAAGACGGCTGGGCCGACACCTGCGATGGCCTGGGTGGCAGCGTCAGCCGTGAGCGCGCGCTGGAGATCATGAAGGACTCACGCGTAGGCGTTTACGCCAGCCTGGGCCTGATCCTGCTGTTAGTGCTCAAGGCGGTGGTGCTCACCTCTTTGCTGACGCCCCTGTATCAGGAAATCTCGTCCAGCCACAGCAGCAACATCCACCAGGTCTTGCTGGGCTGGACCGCCATGGGCCTGGTCTGGGCCCATGCTTTCTCGCGCGTGGTGCCGGTGCTGTTGATCCGCTTTCTGCGGTACGCGGGCGACATCGCGCATGCCAAAGCCAAGCCGCTGGCCACGCGGGTGAGCGATGCGCGCTTGCTGGCCACGTTGATGATCGCGGCCCTGATCGCCGCTTTGTTGTGGCTGGCGTTGGATCACCTGGGCTGGCCCTGGCGCACCTGGGCTCAGGCCATGGGCTGGTCCACCCTGGCAGCCTTGCTCGTGTCCGTCATGATGGCGCGCTGGCTGCACCGGCGCCTGGGCGGCTACACCGGCGACACCCTGGGCGCCAGTCAGCAGTTGAGCGAGGCGGCCATGTTGCTGGCTTGGTTGGCCGTGGTCCATCCGCAGGATTGGGCCTGGCTGTGAGCGAGCGGTCGTTGCAATCTTCGTCTTCCGCTTCGGTGGTCCACGCGTGGCGCCACCCCAGGCCGCGCGAGGCCCTCGGGCGCTGCATCGGCCAGACCGATGTCGCGCTTGATCCACGCAAGGCCAGGCGCCTGGCGAGGCGCATTCGAACGTTGGCGCACCGCGAAGGCCTGCCTCGGGTGGTCTGCACCTCACCCCTGCAACGCTGCCGCCTGGTCGGCTGTTGCCTCAAGCGCTGGGGCTGGCGGCATGAGGTGCACCCGCAGCTGATGGAGATGGATTTCGGGCGCTGGGACGGCCTGGCCTGGGCAGACATCCCTCGTGATGAAGTGGACGCCTGGTGCGATGACCTGGCCGATGTCGCGCCCGGTGGCGGCGAGGCCTTGCGCCATTTTCTGGTTCGTGCCGGCGCGTGGTCGGCGCCTGTGCCTGGCTGCACCGTGATCGCTCACGCCGGCTGGATGCTGGCCCGGCAGTGGGCGCAAAGCCATCTGCCCAATGAGGTGCCCACCAAAGCTGCCGACTGGCCCCTGGCGCCAGCCTATCAAGCGCACTGGACCTTGCCAGTCAACTGATCACCTTCAGCAGGCCACCTCACTCCCGTTGCACCACCCCGGCCAGCCGCAGATAAGTCTTGGCGCACCAGGCCACCAGCCCCAGCATGAAGCGCGCACCGAGCGAGCTGCCCAGTTGCTTGGGATGCGGCACCTCGCGGCTGTCCGCAAAATCCTTGGCCAACGCACGCGACACCGACAGCCCGAAGCCCCGGTCGCGCACGATCAGGTTGGCCTCCAGGTTCATCATCAAGGACAGCGGGTCCAGGTTGGAGGAGCCGATGGTGGCCCATTCGTCGTCCACGCACAGGACCTTGGCGTGCAGCAGGGCGGGCTGGTATTCATAAATGCGCACGCCGTGGCGCTGCAACTCGTCGTACAACACGCGCGCTGCAATGCCAGCGATCCGGTAATCCACCTTGCCTTGCAGCAGCAGGCGCACCCGCACGCCCCGTTGGGCAGCCTGCCGCAGTGCCTTCTGCAACAGCCGGCCAGGGTAAAAATAAGGCGTGACGATGTCGATGTGCGAGCGCGCCTGGATGATGGCTTGCTGGGCCGCCCGCTCGATGGTGCGGCGCTGGCGCAGGTTGTCGCGCAGCACGAAAGCGGCGCGCATGGGCTGGCGGCTGTTCATGGGGCCCCTGAGCGACTGCAGCTCGGCCGGGGTGAGTTTCAGGCGCGCGGCCCGCCAGATTTTGCGCAGCCGCTTGAACCGTTTTCGGTCACGCTCCCAATCCTGCAGGTCGTCGCGCCAGTCGCGGCCATGGGTGGCGCGTGTCCACACCGCCCGCACGGTGTGCAGCATGGGCAGGGCGGCCGCGCCATTGACCTGCACGGCATAGTCCAGCCGGGGTCTGGCCGACCAGGCATAGGCCAAGTCGAAATGATCGTCGATCAGGTTGATGCCGCCCACGAAGGCGCAGCCCTCGTCGATCACGCACAGCTTCATGTGCATGCGCCGCCATTGCGCGGGGTTCCACAGCAGGTTCCACAAGCCCGTGACGGGGCGGTAAATGACCAACTTGACCCCGCTGGCGCGCAAGCCATGCCAGACCGATTCAGGCACATCGCGCGAGCCGACGCCATCGACCACCAGGTGCACCGTCACCCCGCGCCGCGCCGCCTGGCACAGGGCCGTGATCACCGAACTGGCCTCACCTTCGGACGAGATCAAATAGGACGCCATCCACACGCTTTGACGCGCCTGCTCGATGGCTTTGACCTGCGCAGGGAACATCTCCCGGCCGCCGCGCAGCAGTTGCACCTGGTTGCCGCCCGTGAAGACCGGCTTGCGCTGGGCGTACCAGGCCAGGGTGTGGTCGGGCGTCTGCTCAGGTGGGGCGGACTGCATGCTTGGGCGCGCGGAACAACGGCGTCAGGCGATGCTTGTCGAGGCCGCCTGTCGCTGGCTTACGCCAGCTCGAACTCAGCCACCAGAGGCAGGTGGTCCGACATGCGCGCCCACGCATCACCGCGGGGGACCATGATGTTGCTGCACACGAAGCCCCGCGTGTAGATGCGGTCCATCGCCAGGACAGGCACCCGAGAGGGGAAGGTGGCCTGGCGTGCGGCCTGGCTGGTGCGCGCCCTGGTCAGGCCCGAGGGCACCAGCACCGGGTCCAGGGCCTCGTTCCAGTCGTTGAAATCGCCAGCCACGATCACCGGGGCATCGGGCGGTAATTCTTCCTGGACCAGCTTGGCCAGGTGCTGGGCCTGGCGCAGCCGGCTGGCATTGATCAGTCCCAGGTGGGCGACCACGACATGGATCTCCACATCGCGCCAGGTCACCGGCACATGCAGCAGGCCGCGTTGCTCGAAGCGGTGGTCGGAGATGTTGTGGTGGCCGATGTCACCAATGGGCCAGCGCGAGAGCAGGGCATTACCATGCTCGCCATGCTTGGTGATGGCATTGGTGCGGTAGGCCACGTCGTAGCCTTCGGGCGCCAGGTACTCCGCCTGGGGCGCGGACGGCCAGGCGCCATGCCCGAAGCGCGTTTTGGAAAACGACTTGGCTTCCTGGTGGTTGAACTGCCGTACCTCTTGCAAGCAAACGATGTCGGCGTCCATGGCTTCGACGGCCAGGCACAGGTTGTGGATCTCCAGCCGCTTGGTCAGGCCCATCCCGCGTACACCCTTGTGGATGTTGTAGGTGGACACGCGCAAGCCTTGCGCGGACAACGTGGAGGGTGGCAGCAGTGACGATTGAAGGCGGTTGAGCACGGCGGTGACAGGGCGGTAACGGCCTCAAGCTATCGGGATGTGTTCAGAATAGCTTAGCCCGCCCAGGCGGTGCTTGGCCCCCGCGTTAAGCCCTTGAGTCGCCCGCAAATCGAGTCAATTGCAGGATGGCTTCCGCATTTGATGGCGAAAAACAACGGTCTGCAGCCTCCTGACGGGGCAGCCAGACGTACTGAGTGTGTTCCCTCGGCGCCAGGGTGATCGGCGTGTCCCGCGGCACGCACAGGCCGAAGACCCGCTCCGTGTTGTGCGTCACGCCCTCGGCATAACGGTGACGCCAGATCGGGTAGATCTCGTAGACGTTCTCGATGGCCCAATCGACCAGCGCTTCATCAGGCACCTGCGCCGAGCCCACCACGATGCCGGTTTCCTCCTGCACCTCGCGGATGGCGGTGGTGGTCCAGTCCTCATCCTCGAAATCCTTGGAGCCCGTCACGCTCTGCCAGAAATCGGGCTGTTTGGCCCGCTCGATCAAGAGCACGTCCAGGTTGGGCGCGTGGATGACGACCAGGACGGATTGCGGGATCTTTGCGTGGGGCGCGTTCATCGTGACCTGTCCTGACCTGCCATGAAAAAGGGCCACCCGAAGGTGACCCATGTGTTGTTCGTACCCGTTCGGGCCGATCAGGCGGCGGCCGGGCCGCCGGCGTTGCGCAGGCGGATGTGCAGCTCGCGCAATTGCTTCTCGTCCACGGGCGATGGCGCGTGCGTGAGCAGGCACTGGGCGCGCTGCGTCTTGGGGAAGGCAATCACGTCGCGGATGGATTCAGCCTTGGTCATCAGCGTGACCAGGCGGTCCAGGCCGAAAGCCAGGCCACCGTGCGGCGGCGCGCCATATTGCAGTGCATCCAGCAGGAAGCCGAACTTCAGCTGCGCATCTTCCGGGCTGATTTTCAATGCGCTGAAAACCTTGCTCTGCACCTCGGCACGGTGGATGCGGATCGAGCCGCCACCCAGTTCCCAGCCATTGAGCACCATGTCGTAGGCCTTGGCGATGCACTGGCCAGGATCCGTGTCCATCAGGTCTTCATGGCCGTCCTTGGGCGCCGTGAAGGGATGGTGCACGGCATTCCAACGCTCGCCGTCCTCGTCGTATTCGAACATCGGGAAGTCCACCACCCACAGCGGTGCCCAACGGTCTTCGAACAGGCCGTTCTTCTTGCCGAAATCGGAGTGGCCGACCTTCAAGCGCAGCGCGCCGATGGCATCGTTGACGACCTTTTCCTTGTCAGCCCCGAAGAAAATCAGGTCGCCATCTTTGGCGTTCGTGCGCTTGAGAATCTCGGCCAGCGCGGCATCGTGCAGGTTCTTCACGATAGGCGATTGCAGACCTTCGCGGCCCTTGGCCACCTCGTTGACCTTGATCCAGGCCAGACCCTTGGCACCGTAGATCTTCACGAACTCGGTGTAGGCGTCGATCTCGCCTCGGCTCATGCCGCCGCCGCCAGGCACGCACAAAGCGACCACGCGGCCGCCCTTGGTCGTGGCGGGCGTCGAGAACACCTTGAAGTCCACATCGGCCATGATGTCAGTCAGCTCGGTGAACTCCAGCTTGACGCGAAGGTCGGGCTTGTCCGAGCCGAAGCGGAACATCGTCTCCGAATACTTCATGACCGGGTAAGCGCCCAGGTCCACGTTCAAAGCCTTCATGAAAACGTGGCGGATCATGCCTTCGAACATGTCGCGGATTTCCTGCTCGCCCAGGAAGCTCGTCTCGATGTCGATCTGGGTGAATTCGGGTTGGCGGTCAGCGCGCAGGTCTTCGTCGCGGAAGCACTTGGTGATCTGGTAGTAGCGGTCGAAACCCGCGACCATCAGCAATTGCTTGAACAGTTGGGGCGATTGGGGCAGGGCGAAGAACTGACCTTCGTTCACGCGCGAAGGCACGAGGTAGTCACGCGCGCCTTCGGGCGTGGACTTGGTCAGCATCGGCGTCTCGATGTCGACGAAACCGTGCTCGTCCAGGAACTTGCGCGCCTCCATGGCCACGCGGTAGCGCAGCATCAGGTTCTTTTGCATGTACGGGCGGCGCAGGTCCAGCACGCGGTGCGTCAGGCGGGTGGTCTCCGACAGGTTATCGTCGTCGATTTGGAAGGGCGGCGTCACGCTGGCGTTGAGCACTTCCAGCGTGTGGGCCAGGATCTCGATCTTGCCGCTGGTCAGGCCGTCGTTCTCGGTGCCAGTGGGGCGGGCACGCACCAGGCCGGTGACTTTCAGGCAGAACTCGTTGCGCACGCCTTCGGCGATCTTGAAGGAGTCGGCACGGTCAGGGTCGAACACCACCTGCACCAGGCCTTCACGGTCGCGGATGTCGATGAAGATCACGCCGCCATGGTCGCGGCGACGGTGGGCCCAGCCCATCAAGGTCACGGTCTGTCCCATCAGCGCTTCGCTGACCAGTCCACAGTAGGTGGTACGCATTGTTCTTCTCTTTCGAAAAATAGGTCATGGGCCCTCGCTGTCGCGGCAGGCCTGAACCCTGGATTGTCGTTCAGGATTGGATGTGGCGAGTCGCGGCCGGGGGCTGCGTGCGCGTGATCACGGGTGGTGGTGCGACCACGCCCATGGAAATGATGTACTTCAAGGCTTCGTCGACCGACATGTGCAGTTCCCGGACTTCGGCACGCGGCACCAGCAGCATGAAACCCGAGGTCGGATTGGGGGTGGTGGGCACATACAAGGTCAGCATGTCGGGCGGTAGGCAGTCGCCCACCTCGCCGCTGGGCTTGCCCGTCACGAACGCGATCGTCCAGGAGCCCGCGCGCGGGTATTCCACCAGCACGGCCTGGCGAAAGGCCTGACCACTGCTGGAGAACAGCGTGTCGGACACCTGCTTGACCGAGTTGTAGATGCTCTTGACGATGGGGATGTGCGAGAACAGCCGGTTGGACTGGGTCACCAACCACTGACCCGCGATGTTGCTGACCGCCAGGCCGGTGAGCAGCAGCGCGCTGATCATCACCACCACGCTCAGGCCCTTGGTGTCGCGCCAGGCGTCCAGGGTGTGGTGCAGCGTGTTGGGCAGCACCGTTTTGGCGGCCAGCAGCAGGGAGGTGAAGATGCCATCGAGCACGCCGATCACGCTGCTGAACACCCAGACCGTCACGGCCAGGGGCAGCCAGACCAGCAGTCCGGTGAGGAGGTATTTTTTGAGGTTCAAGGTGTGATGCCTCAATGGCCGGTGCTGGTGGGCGTGCTGCCACCTGATGCTGACGTGCCGCCCGAAGGCGCGCCGCCTGTGCTGCCGCCACCCGAGGTGCCCCCGGACGTGCCGCCCGATGAACTGCTGCCGCCCGAATCAGAGCCCGAGCCACCACCGGATTCACCGGTTTTGGCCGGGGTGGCCGCCGTGGCGCCCGTGGCAGCGCCTCCGCTGGCCGCAGGCGCTGCGGCGCCGCCCTTGAAATCGGTCACATACCAGCCCGAGCCCTTGAGCTGAAAGCCCGCAGCGGTGACTTGCTTCTTGAAGGTCTCCTGCCCGCAGGCCGGGCAGGTCGTCAGGACGGGATCGGACATCTTTTGCAAGACATCCTTGGCGTGGCCGCAGGATTCGCAGCGATAAGCGTAAATTGGCATGGCAACCCTTTTGGGTTTTCCCAGTGTTGACAACAAAACCCGCATTTTACGCGGGGCAGCTCACCCTCGGTGACGATCCACGAAGATGGTGCCGTGCGGATGACGGCTGTGGTGGTCGGCCAGCCATTGCGGCGCCAGTGATCCGATCAGCATCCCGCCCAAGGCAGCCAGCAAGCCGGCCAGTTGCCCGGGAAAGGCCTCGTTCCAACTGCCATCGCCCCAGATGCTGTTGATCACGAACGGCAGCCACACGCCAATCCCAGCCACGATCGACAGCAAAGCGCCCTGCGTAGTGGCCCGGCGCCAGAACAGCCCCAAGGTCAAAGGCAAGAAGGCACCGACCAGCGTCACCTGATAAGCCGAGGACACCATGTCGTAGATGGTCGTGCCTTGCATCTGGATGGCATAGGTCAGCACCAGGCCCGTGAAGATCAGGATGGTGATGCGCAGCGCTAGCAGCACCTGCTTGTCGCTCATGACGGGGTGGATGTTCTTGAGGATGTTCTCGACAAAGCTGGTGGACGGCGCCAGCAAGGTGGCCGACGAAGTCGATTTGATGGCTGAGACCAGCGCGCCGAAAAAGAAAATCTGCGCCACCAGCGGCATGTGGGTCAGGATCAGCGTGGGCAGTATCTTCTGTGAATCGTGGGCCAGCAGCTCCTTGGTCTGTGCGGGCATGATGATCAGGGAAGAAGCCACGATGAACATGGGCACGAAGGCAAACAGCAGGTAGCTGAAGCCGCCGATCATGGCGCCGTTGCGCGCCGTTTGGCTGTCCTTGGCCGACATCACGCGCTGGAACACGTCCTGCTGCGGGATGGAGCCCAGCATCATGGTGATGCCCGTGCCGACGAAAGCGATCCAGCTGTGCGCCGAGCGCTCGGCCGGCAGGAACTTGAACCAATCGTTGGCCACGGCCATGTCCAGCACCTTGCCCGCGCCACCAGCCTTGTCGGCGGCCATGAAAGCGATCACGGACAGGCCTACGACCAGCACGATCATCTGGATGAAATCAGTCCAGGCCACGGCCAGCATGCCGCCAATCAGCACATAGATCAGCACCAGCGTGGTGCCGATGACCATGCCGATGGGCGCGGAAATGGCCCCGCCGGACAGCACCGAGAACACCAGCCCGAGCGCCGTGATCTGCGCGGCCACCCAACCCAGGTAACTCAGAATGATGGTCACCGAGCAGAAGATCTCGACGCCTTTGCCGAAGCGCTGGCGGTAGAAGTCGCCAATGGTCAGCAAGTTCATCTTGTACAGGCGCGTGGCAAAGAACGCACCCACCAGCACCAGGCACATCGACGCGCCGAAGGGGTCCTCGACCACCGCGTTGAGCCCACCTTGCACGAATTTGGCGGGGATGCCCATCACCGTCTCGGCGCCGAACCAGGTCGCAAATGTCGTGGTGATGACCATGGCCAATGGCAGGCTGCGGCCGGCCAGCGCGAAGTCAGCGGTATTTTTGATGCGGGTGCCTGCGTAGATGCCGATGCCCATGGTGCCCAGCAGATACAGCACCACAAAGACGAGTAACTCGGTATTCATGTCAGAAAAGAGGATGAAGTTGGAGGCGTACAAGCAATTGCGCGACCACCATGCCGGCGACGAAGCCCAGCAACGCCCAGGTCAGCCCCGAGAGCGTGCGGTTGGTCTTGCGAAGCTCTTTGAGGATGGCACTCAGGTCACGCTGGATATTCTGTGGCCCACCGTGCTCCAGGTTCTGGTGCACGAGGCGGGGCAACTCGGGCAGCAGCTTGGCATAGCGCGGGGCCTCGCGTTTGAGGCGTTGCAGCAGGCCACGCAGGCCGATCTGCTCCTGCATCCAGCGCTCCAGGAAAGGCTTGGCCGTGACCCACAGGTCCAGCTCGGGGTCCAGCTGGCGGCCCAGGCCTTCCACATTGAGCAGTGTTTTTTGCAGCAACACGAGTTGAGGCTGCACCTCGACATTGAAGCGCCGCGAGATCTGAAACAGCCGCAGCAGCACTTGGCCCAGCGAGATCTCCTTGATCGGGCGATCAAACAGGGGCTCGCAGACTGTGCGCACTGCGCCTTCGAGTTCATCGACCCGCGTGTACTCGGGCACCCAGCCACTTTCGATGTGCAGTTCGGCCACGCGCTTGTAATCACGTTGGAAGAAAGCGATGAAGTTCTGCGCCAGGTAATCCTTGTCGACCTCGGTCAACGTGCCGATGATGCCGAAATCCAGCGCGATGTAACGCCCGAAGCTGTCATTGGCCAGGCTGACCTGGATGTTGCCCGGGTGCATGTCGGCGTGGAAAAAGCCATCGCGGAACACCTGGGTGAAGAAGATGGTCACGCCATCGCGGGCCAGTTTCTTGATGTCCACCCCGGCCTCGCGCAGGCGGTCCATCTGGCTGATGGGTACGCCTTTCATGCGCTGCATCACCATCACGGTGGTGGTGCACATGTCCCAGATCATCTCCGGCACCATGCACAGGTTCAGTCCCTGCATGTTGCGGCGCAACTGGGCGGCGTTGGCGGCTTCGCGCACCAGGTCCAACTCCTCGTGCAGGTATTTGTCGAACTCGGCGACCACTTCGCGCGGCTTGAGGCGGCGCCCGTCGGCTGACGCACGTTCTACCCAGCGCGCCAGCCAGCGCATCAGGCTCAGGTCGGCGTCGATGATTCCGAGCATGCCAGGCCGCAGTACCTTGACGGCCACTTCACGCCCGTCGTGCAGCACCGCAAAGTGAACCTGGGCGATGGACGCGCTGGCAATCGGTTCTTGATCGAAGGATTTGAACAACAGCCCCACGGGCTTGCCAAGGGCCTTTTCGATCAGCAGGACTGACTCGATGGCAGGGAAGGGCGGCACGCGGTCTTGCAGCTTGGCCAACTCGTCGGCCACGTCAGGGGGCAGCAGGTCGCGCCGCGTGGACAGCATCTGCCCGAACTTGACGAAGATGGGCCCCAATTGTTCCAGCGCGATGCGCAGCCGCTCGCCCCGGGGTGCCTTGTGCGAGCGGCCGGTCGAGAGCACGCGCCCCAGCAGGCGCA
Source organism: Burkholderiales bacterium (assembly GCA_947372535.1). The sequence continues at coordinate 2,334 of CANBUA010000078.1, read as the reverse complement.
GCACGGGGTGCTTGAAGCTGCTCAGCAGCAGGATGTCCAGCCCGTAGCGGAAGGCGATCAGGGAAATGAAAACCGGCCGCAGCAGGGGGGCACGCAGAAAACGGGGCATGGGGGGCTTTTAGCGCCAGGTCTGGCTGGAAGACTGCGCGGCGGCGCCGCCAGGGCGCCAACGACCCAAAGCAGCCCGGATGTTCTCGGCCAGTGACTTGAGCAACTGCGAGGGCGTGTTGCCCAGCCAGCGGGCCAGGTCATCCTCCACATCCCAGCGCAGGTTTTTCATCAGCCAGGACATGACTTCGGCAAACGCGGCATCGCCCTCAATGTTCACATCCGGGCGTTCACGGCGGACCGCCAGTTTCAAAGCGCTCAAGGGATCGGGCACCTGCACGGTGATGCTCAAGCTGCCGGTGGGCAAGGCGACTTCATCGACGGCTGTGTTCAAGGGCAACCATTCCAGCAGGCCAGCGGGCGTGATACCCAAACGGACACGGTTGGGCAGCCAGTCGGCCATTTTGCGGGCCAGCGACCACTGAACCTGGTGAATGAGTCGCAAGTCAACCTGGCGGCCAGCATAGGGCACCAGTTTGGCCATGGCGACCGGCTCGCTGGCGATCACGTGGTTGGCCAGCAGCACCAGGCGGGCGATGATGGAGTCGTTGACCCCGCTCTTGAATGTGTAAGACATGCGCGCGATTGTAGGGCGGCTCACCGACCCCAGGCGTCGCTTGGGGCCAAAGACACAGGGTTCAAGCCGATCGTGATCGATTGCTGCGCCGCAACATGAATGTTGTTTGCACGGTGAATCATTGGATCGGACGAGTGGGTTTTTGCGCCACAATTCCAGTTCTTGAGACTCCCACGAGCTTCCTGGGGAGCGGACTGCGTATTACATGTTCAACAACCGCAACTACAGCCGGACTTTTTTCAACGCGCCCCAGTCGGTCACGTCCTTCATTGCCGCGTTCCTGGAGCCGTCGATCACCGTCGTGACCCTGCTCTCGGTCATGGCCTGGTTCGACGAGCCGGTCATGCGGGCCTCCATGGCCCTGTGCCTGCTGGTGTTTGCGCTGACCTTCCCCGGGCGCAATCGCTTCATCGACAAGCGCCTTGAAGCTGGGGTGGACATCACCCTGTCCTGGTTCTCGATGTTGTGCATCCTGTGGCTGTGCGGTTACGCCACCAACAGCCTGTATTTCTTCGACTCCCGCGTGATGCTGCTCTGGAGCGTGCTCACACCCATGCTCCAGTGGGCGGCTGTTCTGGTTGGTCGAGCCCTCTTGCAGCGGCACGCGGCCCAACCGCAGGCCCGCCGGCGCGTGATCGTCGTTGGCGCCGGCCCCTTGGGCGGCAAAGTGGCGCGCGCGCTGCAAAGCAATGTGGACCGCGGCACCGACTTCCTGGGTTATTTTGATGACCGCACGGACAGCCGCGTCCTGGCCGAGGCCGTCAGCATGCGTCTGGGCGGCCTGCGTGATGTCGCCAATTACGTCTACGCCCACAGCATCCACGAGGTCTACATCACCCTGCCGCTGGGCTCGCAGCCACGCATCGTGCAGTTGCTTGAAGCGGTGCAAGGCACGACGGCCTCGCTCTACTTTGTGCCCGATGTGTTTGGCATCAGCATCATCCAGGGCCGCCTGCAGGACATGAACGGCGTACCGGTGGTCGGCATCTGCGAGACGCCTTTCACCGGCACCAATGCCCTGGTCAAGCGCATCTCGGACATCATCATCGCCTGCCTCATCATGGTGCTGATCTCGCCGGTACTGATCGGCGTGGCCATCGGCGTCAAGCTCAGCTCGCCTGGCCCGATCATCTTCCGCCAGAAGCGCAATGGCCTGGATGGCGAAGAAATCATCGTCTACAAGTTCCGCTCCATGCGGGTGATGGACAACGGCGCGGTGGTCAAGCAGGCCACCAAGGGCGATTCGCGCATCACGCCGTTTGGCGCCTTCATCCGCCGCACCTCGCTGGACGAGTTGCCGCAGTTCATCAACGTGCTGCAAGGCCGCATGAGCATCGTCGGGCCGCGCCCCCATGCCGTGGCTCATAACGAGGAATACCGCCGCCTGATCAAGGCCTACATGGTGCGCCACAAGGTCAAGCCCGGCATCACTGGCTGGGCCCAGGTCAACGGCTGCCGGGGCGAGACCGAAACCATCGACAAGATGCAGGCACGGGTCGAGTACGACCTTGAGTACCTGCGCAACTGGTCGCTGGTCCTGGATTTGCAGATCATCATCCGCACGGTTCGGTTGATGGTGTTTGACCGCAATGCGTACTGAAGAATGAGGAGAGAGGCAACCATGTCCCACCATTTCACGCCAACGAGGC
>CANBUA010000077.1 GCA_947372535.1 Burkholderiales bacterium | reverse complement strand
ATCGGGCAGCAGCACAGGTTTTTGCTTGCGCAGGGCCTGCTGGGTGAGGTCCTGACGCGCCTCCGGGCTGAGGGCCTGGTAAGCCGCCCACTTCTGTTGGCGCTCTTGAGGCGTCAGCTGACGGGAATTCTGAAAGCGCAAGCGAGCCTCGCCACGTTGCTGCGGCGGCACCTTGGCCCATTGGGTCATGCGGTCCTGGATCTTCTTCTGCGCGTCGGGCGACAGCTTGGGGTACCGCGTGGCCAGCGTGGCCCATTTGTCGCGGCTGGTGTCGTCCATGGCGGACCATTGGCCGGCCAATGGAGTCAACACCTTCTTTTGATTGGCGGTGAGCGCGGCCCAATGTTCAGCCGCGACCGTGGTGGCAGAGGCGCTGGGCGCAGCTGGCTGGCTGCTCCTCACAGGCAAGGCTGCCTGCGCGCAGGACCATGCCAACAGCAAGTTGCCCAGCCATGGCGCTATCCACCAGGCCAAGCCTGCGGTGTTCCTGCTCGAAGACATCTGGGTGTCCTCTTCAGGGGTGGCCGGTCTGCACGGCCGCCCGTTCAGGCAACTCGTTCATGGCGCCCTCGATGCGCGAGGTCACTTCGTCGGTGTCCTGCAGCGCAGGCTGGTCATGTTGGGCGCCCTCATTGGTCGAAGGCGTCCGGAGGTATTCCTCGAAGCCTGGGTCCGCATAAGCGGCAGGCGGCAGGTCGTCGGACAACAAGGCCACATCCACATCGGCGGCGGCCTGGACCTGTTCCTGGCGGTACCAATCACTGATGCCCCACAGGCCGGCCAGCAAAATCACCAGGGGCAGGGTGGATGCGATGCGCCAACCCCATGAGGTGGGGGCGTCGTCCAGCCGGCGGCCGTGATCGACGTCGCGGCTGTGGCCTCGGGCCACAGCTGCACCGCCGAAACCCGAGCCCATGCCCAGCGTGGCGCCACCTGCACCAGCCAGCACCACACCGGCCACCTGAACGTTGGCTGCTTGCGCCGCAGGGCGGACCAGGACGGCGCCGTGTGCCTTGAGGCCTGCGGCCACGGCACTTTGCCGGGCCACGCGCAGGCGCTCGCCGATGTCGTGCGGCAATTGCCGCGCGCTCTCATCCAGCCGCGCGCTGATTTTCAGCGCGAAGCGTGCCTGGAGGGCCTCCGCTTGGGCCGGTGTCAGTCGAGGTGTTTGGGGCGTTTTCACGGTGGGCAATCGGCTTGTGTTGAAAGGCTACAGCAAGGGACGAAAAAAAGGATCAAAGGGTTATCCCGCGTGCAGTGAGGGCTTTGGCCAAGCTGGCCACCGCCCGGGAGCAGTGCGTTTTCACGCTGCCCTCGGAGCAACCCATCGCTGCGGCAGTCTCTGCCACATCCAGTTCCTCCCAATAACGCATCAGAAAGGCTTCCCGTTGACGCGTTGGCAACTGTCCGATCGCTTCTTCGATCAATGCCAGGATTTCGCCGCGATTGGCCGTGTCCTCAGCGCCTTCGGTGCTGATGCCCTCGATGGCGAGGATCTCCAACAGGTCGAAATCGCCCTGGTCATCACCCCCTGCAACGCGTGCTTCCAGATCGCTCATGTTCTGGAACACCGCATTGCGAACTTTCTGACGCCGGAACCAGTCCAGCGTGGCGTTCGAGAGGATGCGCTGGAACAGCATCGGCCACTCGTTCGAGGGGCGCTCGAAGTAGCTGGTGCTCAAGCGGATCATGGCATCTTGGACGATGTCCAGCGCGGCGTCCTCGTCGCGCACCGCGAACACCGTGCGCTTGAAGGCCCGGCGTTCCACGCTGGTCAGAAACTCGTTGAGCTCTTCGGCGGTAGCGGGTGGCTGGGAGGTCAAGTCCATGGAGGGCCCGAAAGGCGGGCGTCGGGCGTGCAGTTGAGGGGTTCGCGCAGCGTGAAAAACGCGGGCGGATTATGGCACTGCGATGGGCCTGATTTTGTTTTGCGTATCGTTGATGCAATAATCCCGGTTTTGCGTCATCCCGATCTGGCCTGAGTTGATGCGCTTCTTTACGGAGCGATTACAGACGTCAATGGCAGGCCGCGCAGGCTTCGAATCCGCCTCACGAGGGCGAGCACCGTGGTGATCCGTCACTTCTGTGCTGTGGTGGGCTCCGTCAAACGAGCCGACCGTGAAGAGGAGCACCGATCATTTTTCGTTAGAGAAAAATCCGAAAGGTATCCATCATGGACATGTCTCAAGGCACCGGCCAAGCCTCAACGGCCGAAATCCTCAATGGCTCGGACATCCTCGTCCGCTGCCTGCAAGCTGAAAACGTCAAATTCATGTGGGGCTACCCCGGCGGGGCCGTGCTCTACATCTACGACGCGCTCTACAAACAAGACACCATCGAGCACGTGCTGGTGCGCCACGAACAGGCCGCCGTCCACGCGGCTGACGGCTATGCCCGCGCCACAGGCGACGTCGGCGTCGCGCTGGTCACCTCCGGCCCTGGCGTGACCAATGCCATCACCGGCATCGCCACGGCCTACATGGACTCCATCCCCATGGTGATCCTGACCGGCCAGGTGCCCACGCCCGCGATTGGGCTGGACGCCTTCCAGGAGTGCGACACCGTCGGCATCACACGTCCCATCGTCAAGCACAACTTCCTGGTCAAGGATGTGGCCGACCTGGCCCTGACCATGAAGAAGGCTTTCCACATCGCGCGCACTGGCCGGCCCGGCCCCGTGGTGGTGGACATTCCCAAGGACGTCTCGCTCAACACAACCGCCTTCAGCTACCCCGAGACGGTGGAGATGCGCTCGTACAACCCCGTGCGCAAGGGCCATGGCGGCCAGATCCGCAAGGCTGTGCAACTGCTGCTGAGCGCCAAGCGCCCCTACATCTACACCGGTGGCGGCGTGATCATGGCCGAGGCCTGCGCCGAACTGCGCGAGCTAACCGGCATGCTGGGCTATCCCACCACCAACACGCTGATGGGCCTGGGCGCCATCCCCGCGTCTGACCCCAATTTCCTGGGCATGCTGGGCATGCATGGCACGTACGAAGCCAACATGACGATGCAGAACGCCGACGTGGTGATCTCCATCGGCGCCCGCTTCGACGACCGCGTGATTGGCAACCCCAAGCACTTCGCCCAGGTCGAGCGCAAGATCATCCACATCGACATCGACCCCTCGTCGATCTCCAAGCGCGTCAAGGTCGACATCCCCATCGTGGGCGACGTCAAGGACGTGCTGCAAGAGATGATCGCCCAGATCAAGGAATCGCAGCTCAGGCCCGATCAGCACGCGCTGACTGCCTGGTGGAACCAGATCAACGAGTGGCGCAAGCGCGATTGCCTCAAGTACAAAACGTCCGACGAGGTCATCAAGCCTCAGTACGTTCTGGAAAAGCTGACTGAGCTGACGCGTGGCACCGACCACTACATCACCTCCGATGTCGGCCAGCACCAGATGTTCGCCGCGCAGTATTGCAAGTTCGAAGAGCCGCGCCGTTGGATCAATTCCGGTGGCCTGGGCACCATGGGTGTCGGCCTGCCTTATGCCATGGGCATCAAGCTGGCCAAGCCCGATGCCGACGTGTTCTGCGTGACGGGCGAAGGCTCGATTCAGATGTGCATCCAGGAGCTGTCGACCTGCCTGCAATACAACACGCCGGTCAAGGTGGTCTCGCTGAACAACCGCTACCTGGGCATGGTGCGCCAGTGGCAGCAGCTCGATTACGGCAGCCGCTACTCGCACAGCTACATGGACGCGCTGCCTGACTTCGTCAAGCTGGCCGAGGCTTATGGCCACGTCGGCATGCTGATCGAGCACCCGTCCGATGTCGAAGGTGCACTGCGTGAGGCCATCAAGCTCAAGGACCGCACGGTGTTCCTGGACATCCGCACGGATCCGACCGAGAACGTCTGGCCGATGGTCAAGGCGGGCCAGGGCATCTCCGAGATGCTGCTGGGTTCCGAGGACCTTTGATCTCCATTTGCAACGCTAGATAACAGCCCCGGTACCACCCGGGGAGCACGAGCGGTCACTTGCCGGTGGCTGCCTCGGCGCTTCAAACCCTCCGCTGGATCAGGCGACAGGGTGGGGTGGCATCGGTCTTGAACCCCTTCGATTTTTTTCATCGAACCTCTGTGGCCACAGGCAGCCGGTTACCGCCGTCTGGCTCAAGAGCCCTCAAGGACGATTTTTCATGACCAGCAAACACGTCATTGCCCTGTTGCTTGAAAACGAACCCGGTGCGCTCTCGCGCGTCGTGGGCCTGTTTTCCGCACGTGGCTACAACATCGAAAGCCTCACCGTGGCACCGACGGAAGACCCGTCGCTGTCACGCATGACCATCGTCACGACAGGTTCGGACGACGTGGTCGAGCAGATCACCAAGCACCTCAACCGCCTGATCGAGGTTGTCAAGGTGGTGGACTTGTCCGAAGGCCCTTTCACCGAGCGCGAACTGATGCTGATCAAGGTGCGCGCGGTGGGCAAGGAGCGCGACGAGATGAAGCGCATGGCCGACATCTTCCGTGGCCGCATCATTGACGTCACGGACAAGACCTACACGATCGAACTCACGGGTGATGCGTCCAAACTCGATGCCTTCCTCGAGGGCATCGACCGCGCCGCCATCCTCGAGACTGCACGCACCGGTACCAGCGGGATCGGTCGCGGCGAGCGCATCTTGCGCGTCTGACACCGCCCCCCGCCTTTTTTATTTTCTTCCAAAGTTTCTGTCTGGAGCAATCAATGAAAGTCTATTACGACAAGGACGCTGACCTGAGCCTGATCAAGGGCAAGAATGTCACCATCGTGGGCTACGGCTCGCAAGGCCATGCTCACGCGCAAAACCTGCGTGACTCGGGCGTGAACGTGACCGTCGGCCTGCGCCGCGGTGGCGCTTCGTGGGCCAAGGTCGAAGCCGCTGGTGGCATCAAGGTCATGGAAGTCGATGAAGCCGTCAAGGGCGCCGACGTGGTCATGATCCTTCTGCCGGACGAGAACATCCCCGAGGTCTACAACAACAACATCGCACCGAACATCAAGCAAGGCGCCGTGCTGGCCTTCGCCCACGGTTTCAACGTGCATTACAACCAAGTCATCCCCCGTGCTGACCTGGACGTGATCATGGTCGCCCCCAAGGGCCCTGGCCATACCGTGCGCTCCGAGTACCTCAAGGGCGGCGGCGTCCCTTCCCTGATCGCGATCTATCAGGACAAGTCCGGCAAGGCCAAGGACATCGCCCTGTCGTACGCGGCGGCCAACGGTGGTACCAAGGGTGGCGTGATCGAAACCAACTTCCGTGAAGAGACCGAAACCGACTTGTTCGGTGAGCAAGCCGTGTTGTGCGGTGGCGCGGTCGAACTGGTGAAGATGGGCTTTGAGACGCTGACCGAAGCTGGTTACGCGCCTGAAATGGCTTACTTCGAGTGCTTGCACGAGCTGAAGCTGATCGTTGACCTCATGTACGAAGGCGGCATCGCCAACATGAACTACTCGATCTCGAACAACGCCGAATACGGCGAGTACGTGACGGGCACGGAAGTGATCAACGAGAAGTCGCGCGAAGCCATGCGTGCTGCTCTGAAGCGCATCCAGACTGGCGAATACGCCAAGATGTTCATCCAGGAAGGCAAGACGAACTACCCGAGCATGACCGCTCGCCGTCGTCTGAACGCTGTTCACCCGATCGAAGTGGTCGGTGGCGAACTGCGCGCCATGATGCCTTGGATCTCCAAGAACAAGCTGGTCGATCAATCGAAGAACTGATTGATGCTGGGCGGGTGAGCCGGGGTTATTGACTCGGCTCGCTGCTTCATCACTTCAATGCAAAACCGCCAGTGCCTGTTGGGCTGGCGGTTTTGTTTTTGGTGATGATGACCTCGTGAACACCTACCAAGTGGTTCACCAGCCAGGACGCCGCGAATGGTCCCTGCGCCCGCCCCATCCGCCTGGCCTTGGGGCTCACCGAGCTTTAAGCCAGGGTAGGCGGCAGCGTCTCAATGAGTTGTTTGACCAAAGCCTGAATGCGGTCCACCACGTCGCGGTCGAATTCCTGCTGAAGGATCACCGGAAACGCAGCCGACACCGAGCCAATGGCAATCGGCCGAAGGCGTTCGATCAAGCGATGGATCGTGCGCAACAAGGTCGGAGGCAACTCTGCCTCGGATGAGGCCAGCAAATCTTGATCAGGCATGGCCTGTCTGGCCTGCATGACCTCCCGGACCATCGCGACCACGAACTGATCCACATAAGACTGTGCCAACGCGCGGCAATGCTCGATGAGCTTGTCCTGCAAGTCCAGCACGGTGTTCAAGGGGATCTGCAGATCAGCCATCTGCTTGCCGAGCGACCACAGATTGGGGCTGAGCACCTCGAACTCCGTGTGCTCGGTCAAAGCCTGGCCAGGCCCGTGGACCGTCACGGGCCGGTAAAGGCCGCCTTCCAGCAGACGCTCGATCTGCTGCGGTTCGCTGGCCACATCCCAGTGGGCAGTGAGTTCATTCAAAGTCTTGCGCTGAGGCTTTTCGACCTGGAAGAAGCCCTGCGAAAACATCTGGGCAATCAGCGAATAAGGCGAGGCTGACGTCTTGGGCACCTTGGCCAGCATGTCGCTGATGGCATCCAGCCCGAAGCCCAAGGCGCGCAATTCGCGGATCAACGCCAGGCGGGTGAGGTGGCTGCCCGAATACAGGGCCAGGCGGCCTTGGATGCTCGGCGCTTGCAGCAAACCAGCGGTCTGGTAAGCGCGGATGTTGCGCACCGAGACGCCCGATCTGCTGGACAGTTCGGCCACGCTCAAGTGGGGTGCACCTTGTTCGACGGAAGGTGTGGGCGCTTCAGGCCGAGAAGGTGGTGCGGGGCTGCTCACGGGTGCTCATCATCATGATTGTCGTCACGGTCAGCACTTGAGGCCCATGTGCAGGGCGACCACGCCACCGGTCATGTTGTGCACGTCCACGTGGCCAAAACCGGCGTCCTTCATCATGGCCTTGAGGGTGGCTTGATCGGGGTGCATGCGGATGGATTCGGCCAGGTAGCGGTAGCTGTCGGCATCCTTGGCGACGACCTGGCCGATGCGCGGCAGCAGCTTGAAGGAGTACCAGTCGTAAGCCTTTTCCAGCGGCTTGGCCACCTTGGAGAACTCCAGCACCAGCAGGCGCCCGCCCGGTTTGAGCACGCGGCACATTTCGGTCAGGGCGCCATCCTTGTGGGTCATGTTGCGCAGGCCGAAGGCCACGCTCACGATGTCGAAGGTGTTGTCGGGGAAGGGCAGGTGCTCCGCATCACAGATGGTGGTGGGCAGCATCACGCCTTCGTTGATCAGCCGGTCTCGACCAGTACTGAGCATGGCTTCGTTGATGTCGGTGTGGACAACGGTACCCCGAGGGCCGACGCGTTTGGCAAAAGCCAGGGCCAGGTCGCCCGTGCCGCCAGCGATGTCCAGCACCTTGTGGCCTTCGCGAACGCCGCTGGCGGCGATGGTGTAGGCCTTCCACAGTCGGTGCATGCCCATGGACATCAGGTCGTTCATGACGTCGTACTTGCTCGCCACCGAGTCGAACACGCCTCGCACGCGCGAGGCTTTGTCTGTTTCTTCGACGGTTTCGAAACCAAAGTGTGTGGAGTTCATGGGCGAATTTTACCTGTGCATCAAGGCATTGAGGGCTGAAGTGCCTTGGCGCAAGCCATGCCACTCGACCAGGCCCACTGGAAGTTGTAGCCGCCCAGCCAGCCTGTCACGTCCACGACTTCGCCGATGAAGAACAGGCCGGGGCGAAGTCGGCTTTCCATGGTCTGCGAACTGAGTTCGCGGGTATCGACGCCGCCAGCGGTCACTTCGGCCTTGGCGTAGCCCTCGGTGCCGCTGGGCGTGATGGTCCAGGCATTGGCGCTCTGGCCCAAAGCTTCTAGGTCGCGGTCACGCAGTTCGGCGGCGGGCGCGGTGTCGGTCAAAGCGGGCAGGCTTTGCCTTTGAGTTTCCAGCCAGGCGCTGGCCAGCCGCTGCGAGACCGTCTCGGGCAAGACTTCGCGCCAAAGATTGGACAGCTGTTTGCGGGTGCCGCTCTTGGCCTGTTTGAGCCGGGCCGGGAGGTCAACCCCTGGCGCCAGGTTCACGCTCAAGGCCTGGCCGCTGTGCCAATAGCTCGAAATCTGCAAGATGCCGGGTCCGCTCAGGCCTCGATGCGTGAACAGCAAGTCTTCATCGAAATGAACCGGCTTGGCCTTGCCCTTGACGGCCGGCGGGGTGGTGCTCACCGTCACAGGCAGTGCCACGCCCGACAATGCCGCCCAATGCGCCCAGACCTGCGGCTCGAAGGTCAGCGGCACGAGGGCAGGGCGCAACTCGACGATGCGGTGGCCAAACTGCTTGGCCAGCCGGTAGCCAAAATCCGTGGCGCCAATCTTCGGGATCGACAGTCCGCCGGTGGCCACCACCAGTTGCGCGGCTTTGACCAACCCTCGCTCGGTGTCCAACTCGAAACGGCCACCGTCCTCGTCGGTCCAGCGAGTGGCCTGAACGCCGCAAGGCTGCCAGCGCTCGACGCCACCTTTGCTGCATTCGGCCAGCAGCAGGTCGATGAGGTCCTGGGCGCTGCGATCGCAAAACAGTTGCCCCTTGTGTTTCTCGTGAAAGGCGATGCCATGCGCCTTGACCAGCGCGATGAAATCGCCACTGGTGTACTGCGACAGCGCCGAGCGGCAAAAATGCGGGTTCTCGCCCAGGTAGTTGGCGGGCGTGGCGTCTCGGTTGGTGAAGTTGCTGCGCCCGCCGCCGGAGATGCGAATTTTCTCGGCGACCTTGGCTGAGTGATCGATCACCAGCACCTTGAGCCCCCGTTGCCCGGCTGCGCCTGCGCAGAACAGGCCGGCCGCGCCTGCGCCGACCACCACGACATCGAACTGCATCATCAGATGGCCGGCGACCCGAGGCTGCGAACGCCGGTGATGACCTGTTCACCCTCCAACCCGAGGTCGGCGGTCACGGCACGGCCGCGGCCTTGTCGTTTGGCTTCGGCCAGGGCTTCGAGGGCCCGTTGAACAGCCTTTTCCAGGCCTTCCTGGTCGCGCACTTGAATGATGCCGGCGCTCAATGTGAATTTGTCCTTGCCAGGCGAGGTCTGCTTTTGGGTGATCTGATTGGCCATGCGGCCGGCCACGCGCAAGGCATCTGGGACGGCGGTGTCCGGCAACAGCGCCACGAATTGGTCACCGCCCACGCGCCCGACCAGATCGCGCCCCCGCAACATGTTGCGCGCCACGCTGGAGACCAGGCCCAGGGCCACGTCACCATAAGCGTGCCCGTGCACTTCGTTGAGCTGCTTGAACTTGTCGATGTCAAAGAGCATCAAGGCGCAGGCGCCCGGCGGGGACAACCTGACGGTTTGCTGCGCCATTTCCAGAAAATGCCGGCGGTTGGGCAACTGCGTCAGCATGTCGAAATCGACCATCATGCGCAGTTGGCGCTGGGATTCACGCAGGTCTGCCTCGGTGCGCTCGTAGGTCAGCAGCAGGCTCATGTAGACCGCGAAGATCACGCCCACCGTCAAGGCCAGCACGAGCAAGGGCTGCTGCCCGAACTCGACCGGGTTGGTCACGGGCACGCCCCATTGGTGGATGCCTTCGATCAGGCGCGGGATCTGGGCAAACACGCCCACGGTCAGGAAAGCCAGGAAAGTCTTGAGGTGGGCGCTGCGGCGCCATTCGCGGATGGACAGGACCATCCAGGTGGCATAGGCGTAGCAGGCCATGCTCGACATCGTGTAGGCCGCCACGCGGGCGCCTGCGTCCGAGGTGTCTCGGCTCCAGATCACGATCCACCAGATGAAGGCCGCGCCCAACACGGCTGAATCGCCTGCAGGCGGCACCGGAAATTCCGAGCGCACGTAGAAACGCCGCAAGCCGGTCAGCATGTTGATGGGCCACTGCAACCCAAGCACAACGGACAGCGCCAGTGCCACCGGGTGCTCCTCCCGAAAAATCAGGCAGGCGGCACCAAGCAGGTTGAGCCACTGCGCCAGCACCCACCACCAGTATCCGCGGTAGGTGCGCTGCGTCAGGCCGACGTAGGTCATGATGCTGGCGGCCGTCGCCATCACCACGATCACGGTGACAAAAAGAGTGGGTGCGTGAAGAGGCTCTATTGATGCCATGAAAAGGGCGGTCGCGAAGTCAAGCACAATCCGGGCAGCGCACAAAAAGCCACCCGTGAGTGATTTGGATTGTGCGTGGTTTGGTAGGGGCCGTGACCCCTTATACATGTTGTTTTTTTGGAGCAGATGCCATGGCCATGGACGTCGTCGATTACGAGATCAAGGGCAGTGAGATGCAATTCGTCGAGGTCGAACTCGACCCGGGTGAGGCTGCCATCGGTGAGGCGGGCAGCATGATGTTCATGGATGCCGGCATCGACATGGACACCGTCTTTGGCGATGGTGCTCAGAAGGACGGCGGTCTGTTCGGTAAATTGCTGGGCGCCGGCAAGCGACTGCTGACCGGCGAATCCTTGTTCACGACCATCTACACGAACCAGGGCAACGGCAAAAAACGCGTGGCGTTCGCCGCGCCCTATCCGGGCAAGATCCTGGCGATGGACCTGCGCCAACTGGGCGGCACGCTGTTGTGCCAAAAGGATGCTTTCCTGTGCGCCGCCCGCGGTGTGTCGCTGGGCATTGCCTTTCAGCAAAAGCTGGGCGTGGGTTTCTTCGGTGGCGAAGGCTTCATCATGCAAAAACTCGAGGGCGACGGGCTGGCCTTCGTGCATGCCGGTGGCACCTTGCTGCGCCGCGACCTTCAACCGGGCGAGACCTTGATGGTCGACACGGGTTGCGTGGTGGCCTACACACCCAACGTTGGCTTCGACATCCAATATGTCGGCAAGATCAAGACGGCGCTGTTTGGCGGTGAAGGCATTTTCCTGGCCCGCATGAGCGGCCCGGGCACGGTGTGGCTGCAGAGCTTGCCGTTCTCGCGCTTGGCTTCGCGCATCTTCGCGGCGGCGCCCCAACGTGGTGGCTCCCGTGAAGAGGGCTCCTTGCTTGGCGGCTTGGCTGGCGGCAGCCTGCTCGGCGGATTGCTCGGTGGCGACAACGAATGAACTTTGATCAGGGGCGGGGCCCTTACACTTCGCCCCTTGATTTCAGGTGATTCAATTGACGCAAGCTCGTTCTTCGGCCGTGTGGCCGCGTGTGGTCTTTTTCATCCTCACAGCTGCCATCAGGCGCGTGCTGGCCGTGGTGATGCTGGGTCTGGGTGGGGCCGCGACGGCCGTGGCCGCGCCGCCCATCTTCGTGCTCAATTCGCTGGACGCCAGTGTCAGCGTGATTGATTCGGTCAGCTTCAAGGAGCTGCGCCGCCTGGCCACGGGCAAGGAGCCGCATCACCTCTACCTCTCGCCCGACGAAAAATCGCTGCTGGTGGCCAATGCACTGAGCGACACCATCACGCTGATCGACCCCGCGACCGGGGTGGTCCAGAAGGTCATCCCCAATGTGGCCGATCCTTACCAACTGCGTTTTTCGCCCGACATGAAATGGTTCGTGACGGCATCTAACCGGCTCAATCATGTCGACATCTACAAAGTCAGTTCCAAGCCTGAGACTGGGTTGGAACTGACCTTGTCCAAGCGCGTGCCCAGCAGCAAGACGCCCAGCCACATCAACATCGACAGCAAGAGCGCGGTGGCTTATGTGAGCATGCAGGACAGCGACGAACTCCTGGCCATCGACTTGGCCACGCAGACCCCGCGCTGGCGCATTCCCACTGGCAAAACACCGGCGGACGTCTTCCTCACGCCCGATGAGAAACACCTGCTGCTGGCGCTGACCGGTGACAAATTCGTCGAGGTCTACGACATCAGCGGACCCAAGCCCGCCCTGGTCAAGCGCATCCCGACCGGCGATGGCGCCCACGCCTTCCGTGCGATGGGCGACAAGCGCCACGTGCTGGTGAGCAACCGGGTGGCCAACACCATCAGCAAGATCGACATGCAGACGCTGGCCGTGGTCGACAATTACCCAGCGCCAGGCGGGCCTGACTGCATGGATGTGCTGGCCGACGGCAAAACCATTTTGGTGACCTCTCGCTGGGCGCGCAAACTGACCTTCGTGGACATGCCCACGCGCAAGGTGCTCCGCCAGATCAAGGTGGGCCGATCGCCGCATGGCGTCTGGACCTTGGACCATGCGCCGCGCTGATTTGATGGCGTTAACGCTTTGCCGACGCATGGGCGCGTCAGCATTGGCCACCTTTGGCGGCCTGATGTTGATGATGACCACCGTCGCGACCGCCAGTGCTTCCGCTGCAAGCGCCGGCCCACCGTGTGGCAAGCCTGTCTACCTGACACTGGACACCGGCCACATGGGCGTGGCGCCCCTGATGGCCGAGGTGCTCAAGCGCCAGCACGTCAAGGTCACGTTTTTCCTGGCCAATGAGCGGACTCAGGCAGTGGGCGGCCGACCCGAGGGCGCCACGCTGGACGAGCATTGGGCACCCTGGTGGGCCGCGATGGCCCGCGACGGCCACGATTTCGGCTCCCACACCTGGGACCACCTGATCTTCCTGGGCGACAGGCCACAGGGATTCGCCTTCAAGCCCACAGCCGGCCCTCAGATGGGCAAGGTGCTCATGCTGACGGCGGCGCAATATTGCGAGTCTCTGCAACGCCCTGCGGTGCGCTTTCAAGCGATGACCGGCCAGCCGATGCGAGCCCTGTTCCGGGCGCCCGGTGGCAAAACCTCGCCCAAGCTGATCGCGGCGGCCAAGGCCTGCGGCTGGCGCCATGTGCCCTGGAGCCCGGCCGGTTTCCTGGGTGATGAGTTGTCCAGCGAACGCTATCCCAAT
This sequence comes from Burkholderiales bacterium, assembly GCA_947372535.1. The sequence continues at coordinate 4,582 of CANBUA010000077.1, read as the reverse complement.
GCCGGTTTGCTCAAGCAGGCGCTTGAACGCATCCGGCCGGGCGACATCCTCCTGGCTCACTTGGGCATCTGGTCCCGCCAGGACGCCTGGGCGCCCGCCGCCTTCGAGCCGCTGATCGCGGGCCTGAAGGCCAAAGGCATGTGTTTCGCCACCCTCGCCGAGCACCCGCTTTACAAAAATGTGGGATCTGCGCCCCTCGGGGCGCCTTGATCTGACCAGCGGCGTGGCTTGGAGGCTGCTAGAGTAAAGGCATGTTGGACGACGTTCTGGCCCAGCTTTCCGATCACTTCAGCACCGTGCAGCAATGGCTGTTCGAAACGGTGGTGCAGCCGGCTGTCTACGCCTTGGGCTGGGGCAATGTCCTGGAAGATGCCTTTGATGCGACCGGCTGGTTACTGCTCGGCGCGATCCAGTTGATGGTGATCTGGGGCCTGTTCGGCGTGGCCGAGCGTTGGTGGCCCAGCGAGCGCGTGACGGACCGCCGGGCCGTTCGGGTCGACATGCTCTACACCGTCATCCAGAAGCTGGGCCTGTTCACGGTGATCATGTTCTTCGCGCTCGATCCATTGCTGGACGATCTGGCCGGGTGGGCGCGGGTGCATGGGATCAACGGCATTCAGCTCGATGCGCTGGTGGCGCCCTGGTGGCCCGGTGTGACCGACACCGCCTGGTTGAGCTTGCTGATCTACCTGGTGGTCTTCGATTTTCTGGACTACTGGATCCACCGCGGCCAGCATGCCTCCAACCGCTGGTGGGCCTTGCATGCGCTTCATCACAGCCAGCGGCAAATGACCCGTTGGAGCGATGACCGCAATCACCTGCTCGACGATGTGATCCGCGACGTGCTGGTCGTACTGGTCGCCCGCATGATCGGCGTGCCGCCCAGCCAGTTTGTGGCCGTGGTGGTGCTCACGCGCATGGTCGAGAGCTTTGCCCATGCCAACACCCAATGGCGTTTTGGGCCGGTGTTCGAGCGTTTGCTGGTGGGCCCCAGGTTCCACCGGCTGCACCACGGCGTGGGTGTCGGGCACGAGTCCGATGGTCCTGGCAGCCTGGGTGGCCGCAATTTTGCGGTGCTTTTCCCCGTCTGGGACATCTGTTTTGGCACGGCCGATTTCCATTCGCCCCTGGGCGCCACAGGCATCCGCGACCAGTTGCCCCAACATGGCGGGCGCGACTACGGCCAGGGTTTCTGGGCGCAGCAATGGCTGGGCATGAAGCGGCTGGTCGGCAAGGCTTGAGCGGCTTGGGTATGCTGTGCGCATGCCCGCCTGGTCCTCCGTTCATGGCGCCTTCTGGCGCGCCACCCTGCATTGCCTGCACCCCCGGGTGCTTTGGCTGACATTGTTGCCCCTGCTGGTCTCCAGCGTGTTGCTGGGTGGGCTGTGGCTGTTGGCTGGTCAAGACCTGTTGATCTGGCTTCGGTCCGCCGTGGCCAGCTTGCCGTTGATGCCCTGGATCGACTCGATCACCGCCTGGCTGGGTTGGCCGGCCGAGGTTTCGACCTCCTTCGCGCAAGGTCTGGCCCAGGCCTTGGCCCTGCTCTTGTGCCTGTGCCTGGCCGTGGTGGTGGCTTTGGTCGTGGTGTCGGCCACTTTGAGTCCCGCGCTGGTCTCGCTGGTGGCGGGCTCACGCTTTCCACGCTTGCTGTCTCGTCAGAGTGTGCCTTGGTGGCAGGCGGCTTGGTGGTCGCTGGCTGCCACGGCGATGGCCCTGGTGTGGCTGGCACTGAGCCTGCCACTCTGGCTGCTGCCTTTGGGATCGCTGCTGGTGCCGCCACTGATCTGGGGCTGGTTGACCTGCCGGGTGCTGGCCCATGATGCCCTGGCCGAACATGCCACCGATCAAGAGCGGGACGCTTTGCTGAGACAACAGCGCTGGCCGCTTTGGTTCATGGGCGTGCTCAGCGCGTACCTGGGGGCCATGCCTGCCCACCTGCTGATGCTGGCCGCCTGGACGGCGGGCGCCTTGGGTGGCCTGGCTGCCGGCACGGGCGTGACGGCACTCGGTGCCGTGGCCAGCGTGGCGGTGCCCATGGCCCTGGGCGGGGCTGTCTGGATCTACACCCTGGTGTTTGCCTGGTCGTCTCTGTGGTTTACCCATTTCCTGCTGGATGCCCTGTCCAGCCTGCGGCGGCAACCAAGCGCTAGCCTGCCTTCTCCATCGCCAACCAACTTATCCCACCCATGATTGGACTGATCATCATCGGCGACGAAATCCTCAGCGGACGTCGCCAGGACCAGCACTTGGCCAAGGCCATCGAATTGCTCAATCAGCGGGGCATGGCCGTGGCCTGGGCTCGGTACGCTGGCGATGAGCCGGCCCGCATCACCGCCGACATCCAGGATGCCTTGGCCGGCGGCTTGGTGGTGTTCTCGTTTGGTGGCATCGGCGCCACACCCGATGACCACACGCGCCAATGCGCCGGTCAGGCGGTGGGACGTGAACTGACCTTGAGCCCGCAAGCGCGCGAATTGATCCTGGCCCGTTGCCAGGAAATGGCCGAGCAGGAGGGCGTGCCCTTCGAAGCGGATTCGGCCGACACGCTGCGCCGCCTGCAAATGGGGCACTTTCCAACCGGCGCCAGCATCATCCCCAACCCCTACAACCGCATCCCGGGTTTTAGCGTGGAAGGGCGCGTGCACTTCCTGCCGGGCTTTCCGGTCATGGCCTGGCCCATGATGGCCTGGGTGCTGGACACCCTGCATGCCGATCTTCACGGCCTGGACAGACAACAGGCACGCGCCGTCGTGGTGTACGGTGCCATCGAATCGGTCCTGACACCACTGATGGTCGAGATCGAAGCACGCTTTGCGGGCGTGAAAGTCTTCAGCTTGCCCAGCGTGGACCATCCGGTGCATGGCCGACACATTGAATTGGGGGTCAAAGGTCAGGGCGATGAAGTCGATTTGGCGTATGAAGCCTTGCTTTCGGGGTTGAACAAGTTTGGTGCATCTGTTGGCCCTGAATTGGTGCAATCAAAATGATGCAGAGATGATTGCACTTGTTTGGTGCAATTTGATTGGCGGTAGAGGTCACCATGTCATCTGCGAGAGCGATCTTCATCGCCGGTGACACATCTCGGTGCAGCTTTGGCTGTCCTGATCGGGCGCCATTTTGATGCGTGAACCTTGCCTTTTGAGGGCTGTGCAGGGCCTGTGGGACCCTTTGTCCTTCCGGTCGGCACGGTTTTCGCTATTACACTTCGCGCTGTTTCTGGTTCTGGAAACAGACAAATTCCGTTTTCTTGCAAAAGCATTTAAGCCTCTTTCTAGGAGCATCTGATGGCCAACAAGACCGTCGCCGACGTGATGAAGTTGGTGAAGGACAATGAAATCAAGTTCGTTGATTTCCGCTTCACCGACACCCGCGGCAAAGAACAGCACGTCACCGTGCCTGTTTCCCACTTCGACGAAGACAAGTTCACCTCGGGCCACGCGTTCGACGGCTCGTCCATCGCCGGTTGGAAAGGCATCGAAGCCTCCGACATGCAGTTGATGCCTGACCCCAACACGGCCAACATCGACCCCTTCTTCGAAGAGCCCACCCTCATCTTGTCTTGCGATGTGGTCGAGCCCGCCGACGGCAAGCCTTATGAGCGCGATCCCCGCTCGCTGGCCAAGCGCGCCGAAGCCTACATGCGCGCTTCCGGCCTGGGCGACACCGCCTACTTCGGTCCTGAGCCTGAATTCTTCGTGTTCGACAGCGTCCGCTGGGGCAACGACATGTCGGGCTGCTTCTCCAAGATCGAGTCGGAAGAAGCTGCCTGGAACACCGGCAAGGAATTCGAGCACGGCAACTCCGGTCACCGTCCTGCGGTCAAGGGTGGTTACTTCCCCGTGCCCCCAGTCGACAGCTTCCAGGACATGCGCTCGGAAATGTGCCTGATCCTCGAATCGTTGGGCATTCCCGTCGAAGTGCATCACCACGAAGTGGCCAATGCCGGTCAGATGGAAATCGGCACCAAGTTCAGCACGCTGATCCAGCGCGCCGACTGGGTTCAGCTGCAAAAGTACGTGATCCAGAACGTCGCCCACGCCTATGGCAAGACCGCGACCTTCATGCCCAAGCCCATCGTTGGCGACAACGGCTCCGGCATGCACGTTCACCAATCGGTCTGGAAAGACGGCAAGAACCTGTTCGCTGGTGACGGCTATGCCGGCCTGAGCGAGTACGCGCTGTTCTACATTGGCGGCATCATCAAGCACGCCCGTGCCTTGAACGCCATCACCAACCCTGGTACGAACTCGTACAAGCGTCTGGTGCCTGGCTTCGAAGCCCCGGTCAAGCTGGCCTACTCGGCCAAGAACCGCTCGGCCTCGATCCGAATCCCTCACGTGGCCAACCCCAAGGGCCGTCGCGTGGAAGCTCGCTTCCCCGATCCTTTGATGAACCCGTACCTGGGTTTCTCGGCCCTGCTGATGGCCGGTCTGGACGGCGTGGAAAACAAGATCCACCCGGGCGAAGCCGCCAGCAAGGATCTGTACCATCTGCCGCCCGAGGAAGATGCACTGATCCCAACCGTCTGCCACAGCCTGGATCAAGCGCTGGAATACTTGGACAAGGACCGTGCGTTCCTGAC
>CANBUA010000076.1 GCA_947372535.1 Burkholderiales bacterium | reverse complement strand
CAAACCAGCGACTTCATGACCGCCGATTGGGCCGAGCTGCCTTACAGCTTGCTCAAGAAGGTGTCCAGCAGGATCATCAATGAAGTCCGAGGGATCAATCGGGTGACTTATGACGTGTCGAGCAAGCCGCCAGCGACGATCGAGTGGGAATGATTTAGGCTGGTTTCATCGCGTCTCATGACGTATCGCTGTGATAAGTGAACTCATTTAAATCAACAGCTTATCGTCCAGTCTGGTCTCATGTCGTTTCACGTAAGCCCGCTGAATTTCCCGGCATCGGGCACGGTATCAAGCGATGGTGACCGGAGATGTTTCTCGCCATTTTGGACAAGGGCGTCGCAGCGGTAGCCTGTCAATGCCAGCCATTTGGGCAGGCTTTCGCTTTCACAAGTTGCTCACAGGCTCCGCTCAGCAATGTCTTGAGCCAACTGAGCCAAAACCATCTCATATGACACCTGAGGCGACCAGCCCAGCGCACGAGCTTTGTCGATGGGGAACTGGTTGTTCCATGCAATGAGGTTGAGTGACTCCAGCGTCACAGGCGGGCGCTGGCGGTGATTCCACCAGCGGCACACGGGCTCGCTCAGATGTGCACCGAGGTAGGCCAAGGCCCGGGGCACCGAGCGAGGGGGTGCCACGTTCAGCAGTCGGGCCAAGTCCTTGAAGTAGCGCCGCCAGGTCACGGGCAGTCCATCGTGGACATTGAACACCTGCCCAAATGCCATGGATCGGGTGCTGGCAAACAACAAGAAATCGGCCACGTTGTCCACCACAGCCAAGGCAGCGTTTCCATGCCCGCCGCCGACCAGCGCGGGCAAGCCTTGCCGCAAGGCATGCGCGGCATCAAGCAACCAGGGGCCAGAGCCAGGACCCACGATGTTCGCTGGCCTGACCACGCACACCCGGCCACCTTGTTCGTCAAAACGCTTGGCCAGAAGTTCCTGGCGCTGTTTGGCCCTGCCATAGGGCCCCTGCGCCTTGCCAAGGGGGGTGCGCTCGTGGCACACGACCCGTTGGATCGCATCACCGTAGGCACAGATGCTGGTGGTCAGCACCACGGCTGAACCATGGCGCTTGGCTGCATCGAACACATGCGCGGTGCCACCCACCGTCACGCGCTCATGGTCCTCGTCTCGCCCCGCATCACCCACCATGGCGGCGAGATGAAAAACAGTGCGGCAACCCATCACGGCATCATCGACCGCTTGCAGGTTGGTGATGTCGCCACGGATGACGCCCACACGAGACCCCCAATGGCTGGGGGCCTGCTCATGAGGCAAGGCCAACACCCTCACCGACCACTTGGTGTGCGCCAGAATCTGCCCCACCAGTGCGCGCCCCAAAAAGCCACACCCGCCCGTGACCAGCACCTCGGTATCTGCCCTGTGCATGTATGCCCCCTTTACTTGGCCGCGGCCTGAACTTGGCCAAAGTGCGCTTCGCCAAAAAGATGGCTGGCCACATCGCCGGGAAAAGCCCAAAACGGCGTGCGCTCACTGGAGGTTGCACAGTTGGGATAATCCGGATTGGCGCTGGGGCCCGCGAGGGTCTTCTCCAACACCATGGAGATGTACTGATCGTTGCTGCCCTCCAGGGTGTTGCCGTTGAGGATGACCTCCACACCCGTGCTCAAGGCATACCGACGCACGGCATTGATGCGTGAGTTGCGTGGCTCATAGGCATCGACACCCACCCCGTTCTCACTGCTCACACGGATGCCATCCGAAACTCGGGCTGCCATGGAGTGGTTGCCCTCGGTGTGACCAGGCGTATGAATCAAGGCCAGGCCTGGCCCCAAGCTCAGGCTGCCTTCAAAGGGCAGCACACGCTCTGGCGCAATGCCCTCAATGCCTTGCGGACAGTACCAATCGGCCTGGATAGGCAGCAAGTTCATGGCTGAGGCCCACTCCTGATGATGGACCAGCAATCGGGCATTGGGGAAGTACGCGGGCTGGCTTGGCGAGCCCAACCACTTGCGAACATCGTGCGTGTGCAGGTGGTCGTAGCTGATGTAGTCAACATGCTCGGGCTGAATACCGCATTGCGCCAAGGCGCTTTCCACCGTGTTGTACTGTGGCGCAAAGACTCGATTGATGCTTTCAGGAACACCCTGGGCCAAGCGCTTGAAGAAGGGCGTCTGGCGATTGGCCTGATGATCGGTTGGCGAGAGAATCAGTGTGCGCAGCAAGTTGTCGTGATCGAGGTACTGCACCACAAACATGCGGTTAAGCAAATGCACCAGGGGAAACTTGAACCCCCTGTGCGCATAGACACCAGAGAAGGCGTAGTACCTTGGATAGGGCGCACGGATCAGATCGAAGCTGCGATAAAACAGCACTTGGGGCTCATCCCACATGCGCTCGCGTAACGCACGAGCGGCCTGACGCGTGGCATCCAGGCGGGCCTGCGGGCTGCTATGGGCCCGACTCAGGTCAAAATCGACCAACGCTTTCATACCGTGCGATTGGGGGGGTATCAGTGTGTTCATCGTGCTCGGCATTTCGGCTCAAAACCCCGCCATGCGGGCGGTCACAAAACGAGTCATCCACTCGGGAGACCACTTGGATAACGCATAAAAAGCGCTTGTTTGCAGGCCAACGGGGGTGTGCACAGGCAAGCGCCAAGTGGGTCGCCGCGCCACGCGCCAAATGCAGCGCGCCACATCGTCAGCGCTGAGGTGAACGCCCATGGCCTGAACCGTTTTCATCTTGTGGACATCGTTCGTCACCATGGCCGTGCTCACGAACAAGGGCAGCACATCCACCACACGCACGCCGTGCCTGCGCCATTCGATGTCCAAGGATTCAGTCAGGCTGCGCACCGCGGCCTTGGTGGCGGAATAGGTCGATAGCATCGGCTGCCCATACAGGGCAGAGGCAGAGCACAGGTTGATCACACGTGCGCCTAGCGTGCGCTTCAGGTAGGGCAAGGCGTGGTGGCACCCATTGACCACGCCCTTGAGGTTGATGTCGATCAAGCGGTGATGGCTGGCCAGTGCGGCCTCCTCAAACAGACTGGTCACCGAGATACCGGCGTTGTTGACCAGCACATCCAGGCACCCGCCTGCGGCCTCTACGAACGATGCCAAATGCATTTCCCAATCACTGGGGTTGGACACATCCAAACGCCCGGCGTGCGCGTTCGATGCCCCCAGTTGCCGCTGCAATGCCAACACACCCGCTTCATCCACATCAAACAGGCCAACGAACCACCCCTCGCTCGCGAAGCGCTCGGCCACCGCGCGCCCAATACCTGCGGCTGCACCTGTGATGAAGATACTCCTGCGTGCTTTGTTGAATGCTGTGCTAATTTAAGGCTCCTATATTGACATACAACGCAATTTATTTAATATTGCGTTGGGCTATGCCGCGCCAGTCATTTATTCCCATTGTGCCTGGGGCGGGGAATTTAATTTTCATTGCATATTGTTAAGGGCGCCTTTAGCCCTCTTATTGAGCCCAGGCGGCCGGTTTCGGGGATTCTTGCTCCAGCATCGCTTAATCACAGCCCAATAAGATGGCTGAATGCAATCCGTGCGGGTATAACAGCCCTTTGAAGCCATCAGGCGGTGCATTTCTTTGAGTCGATACGAAGGAACGCCCGCTGCAAAATGATGCTCCAGATGAAAGTTGACGAAGTTTGGCGCCCATAGCAAACGTGCCAGGGGATTCGCAAGTGTGGTCGCTGTGTTGCGACGTGGGTCTGGGTGAAGGTGTTCTGGCACACCGCCATGCTCACCCATGACACGCAGCCGCAACACCAGCGGGAATACGAAGATTTGGCCCAACCACCAGCACAGGTAAACCTCAGGGTGACCTGCAGACCAGAGAAGCCCGATCAACATGGCATGACTGATCAAAAATGGGGCCTGGGACCCCAGCTTGAAGGTCTGAATTTGGTAGAGGATGTTCTTAACGCCGTTCAGGCCCGACACATCACGCAAAAACTTTCTGGCAAGGCTTGCACCGCTGGCAGGATAGCCAGCGACGAAAGCGAGGTCAGGATCCTGTTCCGTTCCTGCATGGCGGTGGTGGGTGAGGTGCCCATGTCGATAGGCGTGATAGGGCACGTTGGGCAAGCCCCCGAAGAGCCACTTGCCTGCCCATTCGTTGAACGCGCGTGACGAAAAAAGCGTCTGATGAGCTGTGTCATGCACGAGGACACCAAGACCGAGTGCACGCGAGCCAAGCAACACAGAAGAGACGCACCAGGCTAACCAGTGGTGCCAATGCATGGGTAGGGCAAAGCCAATGGCGATCAACGAGAAGTTTGCCACCGTCATCCAGATCGCTTGGATGTCCGACTTCTCGCTCAATCGCCGCAATTCTTGTCTGTCAATCAATTCCAAAATAGTCATATCCAAGCCTCATTCAAAGGTTGGAGCGCATCCTAGAATTTGTTTCAACATTACGCAACGGTAGCCATGGCGTGTAACATTTTGGTTTACATCCAACGCACCCAGACATCATGAGCGCCCCGTTTGTACTCGTGCAACTTGCCCACGAGAGCATCCCGTGGTGCCGGTGGCATGAGTTCGGGGGGGAGCATCGGATCCCGCACCAGTTGGGCAACGGCTGTACGCCCCAGCAGAAGGGTTTCCCTTAAAGCTTGCTCACGTGGCATGCGGTGCAGCATGGTCAGGTGCGTCGTCAGGGCATGCTGCAACACTTTGTACTGCTCGGCGAGTTCTTGTGCTGGCCACAGTGCAGATGCATCGCGGAACTCACTGGCCTCTAGTTGGCTGAGCAGGAATACACGTGCATGTTGCGACAAGCCCAAGGCCTGCAACTTGCTGCGTTCGGCATGAACGCCCCCCGCACGGTTGCACGGACGCAACCGGAGACCATGTTGAAGAGTGGCAAAGCCTCGCAGGGACAAGGCCAGTTGATGGCGCCGCCACGAGGTCTTGTCGGAGCGCGCCACGGCTGCATCGTGCACGCCCACCCAGTCACCTTGCCAGGCAACCTCATCGGACATTTCTTGGCTCCACGCGTCCAACGCGTTTGCAAGTGTCAGGCCTGGGCGATGCAGGATGTAGAGACCACGGGCGGCTCGCCGGACCTTCTTTCCAGCCAGTAAACGCGTCATGGCGACTCGCATGGTCGATTCACGGTGCCCTAGCAATTGGCCTGCACCACAAATGACCTGCCCTGAGAGTGCAGCGCCGTGCGCCGCCAAAAGGTCCAGCACAAGATCCGGTGCGTTAGGGATATCGACTTGGATTTGGCAAATTGTCTCCATGCGCCTCCGACGTGTCTCAGGTGTCCCTGAGGAAAGCGCGGACGGCGTCCACAACTTCCCGTTTCATGATGGTTCTGTCCAACCCAACGCCTTGAGTGATCAAGCTCTGCGTGATCCAGCCGTACATGATGGCGTGGACCATGCGGGCGGCCGAGTCCAGCCGTTCCGTAGGCAATGGGTCAGATGCCGATGCCAGGGCTTGACGCCACAACATGACGTACTGGTCGTATTGCTTTCGGTAAGCCTCGGGGCTGGAGACCCGACGCTCCAACAGGAAGAGTGCATGCCATTTGTCGGCCTCGCCCATCAGCACCTCAATCTGGTCGTCGATGACCGCAGCGGCGATGTCAGACCTGGCCAACCCCCGGTGTCGTTCGATGCAGCTCTGGAAAGCTTGAGCTTGCTGCTTGACGCACATGTGGATGGTCAACGCAGCCAGCGCTTCCTTGTTGGCCACGTATTCATAGAAGGTGCCCACGCCAACGCCGGCCACGGCGGCCACTTCGCGCACGGTGACTCGCTCGTAGCCCCGCTCCAACAACACCCGAACAAAGGCCTCTTGTAGCGCCTCGGAGCTGAACCTGGCTCGGGACTGTTGTGGCTTGCGACGGGTGGCTGCGGAAAGCCGAACACCTGGGCGCTCGCTTTTTCCTGAACTTTTTGGCATGACGTCACAAGCTCAACTGCTCTTGCGAGCGATGGATGGATGGTCCCCCAATCTTCTCAAAAATCCGAAGGTGGTAGCCGGGTGTCGCAAAAGCTTGGTACCAGGAGGCGCATGCCTTTGGATCTGAGCTACATCGGACCTGGGCATTGGTGCTCCGAAGGCTTCAAATCACGTGCGATTGCCCGCTTAAGGAAAGCCCTGTCCAGGCCTGCCCCCAGCGTCATCAGGCTCTGCGTGAGCCAGCCGTAAATGATCGCGTGAAACATTCGAGCCAGGGCGTTGAGCCGCTCCACGCCCACGGGATCGCAGGTCGATCTGGTCGTTGATGATGGCCGTGGCGATGTCGGCGCGCAGCATGCCCCGGTGCCGTTCAGTGCTGACCTGCAGAGCCTGTAACTCCTGCTTGACGCACATCTGGGGATGGGTAGGGCGGCCAGCGCCTCCTTGGTGGTCACGTACTCGTAGAACGTGCCCACCGCCCGCCACCTCGCGACCGTGTCGCGCTGGTAGCCGCGTTGGCGCAAAACCCGAACAAGGGCCTCTTTCAGGGCCTCGGAACTGAACCTGGCTCGTGCCTGTTGAGGCTTGCGGCGTGTGGCGGCGGAAAGCCGAACACCTGGGCAGTCCCTTTTTTCTAGAATCTTTCACATGGCGTCAGAGCTTCATCTGCTCGTGTGGAATGGATGGATGGCAAGGCGCCCACTCTCGCAATAAAGCCCCTTATGCCGATCAAGCAATTTCCCTCCGAGTGGATGACCGACGAGCACCAGATGCTGATGGCCTCGGCTCAACGCTTCTTCAAAGAGCGCTGGTGTCCGATGGATGAGCAGTGGCGCCAGGCGGGCATCATGCCCCGTAGCGCATGGCTGGAGGCGGGAGCACAGGGTTTCCTGTGCGCGTCCATGCCCGAAGTCTATGGGGGCGCGGGCGGCGACTTCGGCCACGAGGCGGCCCTCTTGCTGGCCCAGGGCCTTTGCGGCCTCAGCGGCTTCGGTGGCTCGCTGCACTCGGCCATCGTGGCGCCTTACATCCTGCACTTCGGCACCGAGGAGCAGAAGCAGCGCTGGCTGCCGCGGATGGCCACGGGCGAGCTCATCGGCGCCATCGCCATGACCGAGCCGGGCACGGGCTCCGACCTGCAAGGGGTGCGGACCCAGGCGGTCAAGGAAGGCGACAACTACCGCCTCAACGGCAGCAAGACCTTCATCACCAATGGCGGCCTGGCCAACCTCTTGCTGGTGGTCGCCAAGACCGACCTCAAAGCCGGCGCCCAGGGCATCTCCCTGATGGTGGTCGAGACGGACGAGGCCCCTGGCTTCCGCCGTGGCCGTCTGCTGGACAAGATCGGCATGGAGTCTCAAGATACCTCCGAGCTGTTCTTCGATGACGTGGTCATTCCCCGCGAGAACCTGCTGGGCGGCCAGGAAGGCATGGGTTTTTTCCAGCTCATGCAGGAGCTGCCACAGGAGCGCATGATCGTGGCGCTGACCGGCGTGGCCGCCATGGAGCTGGCCATGGACCTGACTCTGCAGTACACCAAGGAGCGCCACGCCTTCGGCAAACCGGTGTTCAGCTTCCAGAACACACGCTTCAAGCTGGCCGAGTGCCAGGCCACCCTCATGGCCAGCCGCACGATGGTGGATGCCGCCATGGCCGCGCACCTGCGCGGCGAGCTCGGCGTGGAGCGGGCAGCGCTGATCAAGTTCTGGGTCTCCGACCACCAGTGCAAGGTGTTGGACGAATGCCTGCAACTCTTTGGCGGCTACGGCTACATGAAGGAGTACCCGATCGCACGTATGTGGACGGACGCACGGGTGCAGCGCATCTACGGCGGCACCAACGAAATCATGAAAGAGCTCGCCTCGCGATTCCTGTGACGCGGCCCCGCCCCCGACCCTCTCAAACCACTCGAGGCACTCCATGAACTGGCACACCCACGACGTCAGCAATCAGTTCGACGAACTGAGCGACTACAACCTCCACACCACCGACCAACCCCTGCGCGATGCGCTGGAGCAGGCGCGCGCCCAGTCGTTCAGCCCCCGGCTTCAGGCCTATGGCGAACGCCTCGGGCGTGCCGAGACCTACGAGCTGGCCGGCCTGGCCAATCGCCACCCCCCCGAACTCAAGACCTTCGACGCCCGGGGCCGCCGCATCGACCAGGTCGATTTCCACCCCAGCTGGCATGAGCTCATGGCCATGCACCGGGCCCACGGCCTGGTGTCCCTGCCCTTCGCCAGCGAGGACACCGGCCGATGGTCTGCCTGGGCTGCCAGCTTCTACATGGCCAGCCAGGTGGAGGCGGGCACCATGTGCCCTGCCACGATGACTCAGGCCGCCATCCCCTTGCTGTCGCGCGAACCTGGCCTGGTGGCGCTCACGCGCGAGCGCCTGCTGAGCACCGACTACGACGCACGCGACCTGCCCATCGAGCAAAAGCGCGCCATCTGGATCGGCATGGGCATGACCGAGAAGCAGGGCGGCTCCGACGTGCGGGCCAATGCCACCGTCGCGACGCCCGTCGCTGGCAGCGACCGCGAGTTCACGCTGCGCGGCCACAAGTGGTTCTTCTCCGCCCCCATGAGCGATGCCCACCTGGTGGTGGCCAAGACGCCGGATGGGGCGCCCACCTGTTTCTTCGTGCCGCGCTGGCGTCCCGATGGGAGCAAGAACGCCGTCGAACTGCAGCGGCTGAAGGACAAGGTCGGCAACCGCAGCAATTCCAGCAGCGAGGTCGAGTTCAAGGATGCCTATGGCGTGCTCATGGGCGAGCCCGGCCGCGGCATCCCCACCATCATCGAGATGGCCACCTACACCCGCCTCAATTGCGTGGTGGGCAGCGCCGCCATGGTCCGTCAGGGGCTGGTGCAGTCGCTGGCCTACACGCGCCAGCGCAAGGCCTTCGGCCAGCGGCTGGCGGACCAGCCCCTCATGCAGGCGGTCTTGTGCGACCTCGCGCTGGAGAACGAGGCCAACATGGTGCTGATGATGCGCTTGGCCAGGGCCTATGAGCTGGACCACGACCCTGTCGAGCACGCCTGGAAGCGCGTGATGACCCCTGCGGCCAAGTTCTGGGTGTGCAAGCGCGCGGTCGAGATCACTGGCGAGACCATGGAGGTCTTTGGCGGCAACGGCTACGTGGATGAAGGCGTCATGGCCCGCCTTTACCGCGAAGCCCCGGTCAACTCGATCTGGGAAGGCTCGGGCAACGTCATGTGCCTGGACGTGATGCGCGCCATCGCCAAGGACCCGTCGTCGGCCATGGCCCTGATGAATGACCTGGCGAAGGATTCCGCGGGCCACCCGCTGCTGGCGACGGAGCTGTCCTTGCTGCAATCGATGCTGAAGACGGATCCCCAGCATCTGCAGGCGATGGGACGGCTCTTCGCCCAGCGCCTGGTCACGGCAGGGCAGGCCACGCTCCTGCTTCGCCATGCGCCCTCGTTCGTGGCGGAAGCCTTCATCGCCACCCGTCTGGGTGGGGGATGGGGCTCGGTCGTGGGCTGCGTGGACATCCGGCAGATCGACGTGGCGCGGCTGCTGGAACGCGCCTTCCCAGCCTGATGCTCAGATCTGGTCGAAGGTCAGGTCGGCGTTCTGCTGCAGGCGAGCCAGCAAACGGTCGCCCAGCAAGGAAGCCGAGGTGCCACCTCATTGGATTCACATGGATTTTTGGCCATCGGTGCGTGAACTCGGGTCAAAGGCCAGGTCGAAGCTGATGCGGTGCCTGAATCATCCATGCACGGACGCGATGCTGGTGCTGCCATGCCAAGTCTTGTGGTCATACAAGCTCATGGCTTGCTTCAGCAGTGCCGACGCCTCAGTGTTGGGGCCGTCATGCATCACCACCTTGTCTGGCCTGATGATGGCCAACCAGCCAATCGCCACCACTGAAGGCATCAAAGCGCCACTGAGGTCTTCCCAGCGGCTGAGCGCGGAGGTCCGCGCCATTTGGCCACGCGGGTCAATCTGAATGAAACGACCGCCACTCTCAGCCCACGCCTGAGTCAGCGCAGGCGCGAGGCCAGCCGACGGATCGATCCCGAATCCCACCATGACCAGACCGGTTCCCAGAACATCGTCGCTCAGCACCACTTCACCTCCGGCTTGCGGTTTGAGCCACACCTGCGGCAATGGCTCTCCACGACGCAACTTGGCACCACGCACGGGCTTGACGAAACAGCCTGCCTTGAATCGGTTGGCAGGTTTGATTTCCAGGTTCTCAAACAAGCGCTTCAAGCGAGGGATGCGGGTCATCAAACTCATGGAGCCATGTGTCATGAATGCAGCCGCATGGTTGCTGGGCATGACCAGGCGTCCCATCATCTTGGCCAGGTCGATCATGGCCTTGGCGTGGGGGCGTCGCTCTTGGTCGTAGGTGTCCAGCAAGGCCGGTCGGGCCAGGCCATGGCAGACCCACGACAGCTTCCAGGCCAGGTTGGCGACATCGCGCAAACCTGAGACCAGGCCCTGCCCCACAAATGGCGGTGTAATGTGCGCGGCATCCCCTGCCAGGAGAACGCGCCCCACCTTGAATTTCTCGGCGACCCGGGCATGGAAACGGTAGACCGCCACCCGCTCGATCTCAATGTCTTGGCCCTTGGTCCACGGTAGTAGCAGGCGCTTGACCGTGTCTGGATGTTCCATTTGCTCCCGGGTCTCGCCCGGGTTCAGCTTGAACTCCCAGCGTTGACGACCACCCGGTGCCACCATGTGAGGCGTGGGTCGATGCGGATCGCAAATGAACTCGACGTGGTCGATGGGTGTGGGCAGTTGTTTGGCATCCACCACCAGCCAGTCTTCCGCAAAGGTCTTGCCTTTGAACTCCTGCCCCAAAATGCGGCGAACCAGAGAGTTGGCCCCATCTGCGCCCACCACGTAGCGCGCACGAACCTGGTGGGACTGGCCTTCTGCGGTTTGCAGTTGAGCCATCACCTCGTCGGCATTTTGATTCAGGGAAAGCAGTGATACCTCCAGGGCGATGGTCACGTGACGGCTGTCCTGCAAGCGATCACGCAGAGCGCGTTCCAGCTGAGGTTGGAAGAAGGTGACCAACTTGGGATGCCCATCGACAGAGCCGGCGGTCACGGCGCGGCTGTATTGCCCAAACAGAGGCGAGTGCATGCGCACCTCCGGGATGGCCACTTTGTCAAATGCATCTTCTTCGAGACCGCACATTTGCAGAACACGAAGGGCCTCGTTGTCGAGCGCGATGGCGCGTGGTGCCAGGAATATGTCCTTGGCCTTGTCGACCACCAAGGTCTTGGTGCCATAGCGGCTCAGGAGCTGCGCCAAGGCTGCCCCAACGGGCCCCATGCCCACGATGAGGACATCAACTTCGGAAGGTAGGTGAGACATATGGGCTCCGGATGGCCGTCATTCAGGTGTGAGAATCGCGCGACCTGCGCGTTGCTGGGTGACATGGGCAAAGGCCAGTACGCCTTGCGAAAGCGGTACGCTCAAGCCGATGGGCAAATGCAGGCCGATGTTGGCATTCAGCAGCGCCTCCAAGGCGTCCAGCGCCTGTGTGCTGGGCTGAAAAATGGTCCAGGCATAGCGGGTGTCACGGCCTCCGGTTGCCTGGGCCAAGCCACGCATGGCCGACCATGTACGGTACAACTGCCACCCGCCTCTGACCCAGCCGTTTGCATCAATGCTGCCCAGCAATGGGTGCACGGTGGTGGCGTGGCCCATGGCGCCTGGCTTGAGGCGGCTGACCAAGGTGGCGTCGTCCGGCCAGGCTGCAAAGTTGAGGCTCGCGTCGTAGCAGGAGGGCAGGGTCGACAAGGCCCGACGCGTCCGGTCCACAACGGCGTCTGCCCCCAAGTCTCGGCACAGCTGTACATGCGCTGTGCTGCACACGGCGGTGACCTGTGCGCCCCATCGGGTCAGGACCCGCAGCGCCAGCTGGCCCAAGCCGCCGGAGGCGCCGTGAACCAGCACGTTCTTGTTTTTGGCAGTCTCTTGATGAAGCCCCACGCTTTGAAGCGCCAGCCAGAGCGTGGTGAAGGTGTAGGGCAGGGCGGCGAGTTCTGGTGATGTGCAGTTCGCGGGTGCGGCCCTCAGGTGCTTGGCCTGCGCCAGAACCAGGCTGGCATGCGCCCCTTGGGACCCGGTGGGCAGCAGACCAAACACGCGGTCCCCTGGCTTGAACCGGGTGTCGCTGTCGCCAACCGATTGAACGATGCCGGCCAGGTCATTGCCCAGTACCTGGGGGAAGCTCCCCGCGCCCTTGAGCTTGAGAACACGCTGCCCATAGCCCGTAGCGCGCTTGGCATCGATGGGGTTGACGCAGCTGGCCTCAACACGCACCAGGACCTGCCCCCGACCAGGCGCAGCCACCTCGTGCGGTCGTATCACGAACTGGGCGGGGTCCCCAGGCGCAAGGCAAAGCAATTGCTGGGCGGTGCTCATGCGGATACCACCACATTGCGTTGCTGCCCCAAGTCCAAGGCGCCGTCATCCGTGCGTATGCTCAGGGTCATCACGTCACTGGGCTGCAGGAACATCGGGTTGCGCATGCCACCTTTGATGAACAGCTTCCACTTGGTGGGCTCGGACAAGATGCGGTTGGCCACGAACATGGACAACTTGCCAGGCGCTTTTGCGGCACAACCGGCAGGGGTGCCGGTGGCGATCAAATCGCCTGCATTGAGGTTTTGCAGCGCCGCGAACTCACTCACGGTCTGGTGTGGCTTGTACAGCATGTCGCGGCAGTAGTCGTCCTGCCGAACCTGACCATTGACGCTCAAGCGCATGTGCAACTCGGGCCAGCGTTGCCACTCGGCTGGCTCCAGCAAGAGCAGCACAGGGCCAGCCGGCCCGAAGGTCCGGTAGCTCTTGCCCTTGTAGAACTGGCCTTGGGGCAACTGCACATCGCGGGCGGAGACATCGTTGACGATGGTGAGGCCTGCCAGCACCTCATGCAACCGGTCAGGGTTGACCTGTACGCCGGCTGTCAGGTCACGGCCCAGCACCAGGCCGAGCTCGATCTCGTAGTCCAGCAATTTGACGTGGGCTGGGCGCACCACATCGTCATAAGGCCCCGTCAGTGCCGAGGACGCTTTGGTGAAGAAGGTGTTGAAGGGCATGTGGGCAGGATCCTTGCCGGACTCGCGCACATGGCTGCCGTAGTTGGCGCCCTGGCAGAGGAACTGCTGGTTCGTGGTGACAGGGGAGAGCACGGCCACCTCATTGAGCGCGATGCAGGCCTGGTCTGCCGTCATGGCGCGTGCCTCGGCCTGCCCGTGCCGGATGAGGTCTGCGGTGGTGGCATAGGTGCCCGGCAGCGGGGCGATGTACCTGTCAAACAGAACGCCCCATTGGGCTTGCTCCGATTGATCTGGTGATGTGTAGCGAACAACTGAAGTAGCCATGTCGGACTCGTTGGATTGAATGTGGGTTGGGCAAGACCTGAGGCATCACAGCCAGGGGCGCGCCGGCGTATCAACCACCTGGCCCATCATCAAAAGGCGCTTGAAGGTCACGCTGCCTGATCGCAATAGTTTGATCACGCGCCACAACATGGCGGGCGTCTTGGGTGGAAACATGCTGGCGGGCACGTCATGCCCCCAGGCCCAGAGCCCGCTGGTGGTGAAGGGCCCGTAGTGGGGCTCCCGGTCAGCGGTGAACATGTCGCCATCGGTGTAGTGCTCGAAGGCATACCCGTCGGCATCGCGCCAGTAGTCAAATAACTGGCTGCCGAGCAAGTGCCGGCCTATGCCCCACATGTGGTCGTGCCCATTGACACGCAACACCTGCTGGCCTTGCCCGAGGGCGTCGAGGTCTGTGACTTCCCAGGCACTGTGTTCGTAGCAGGGCTCCAGGCCGCCGGCGATGACCACGGTGTGGTGGTCGGCAGGGGTGTCGCCCAGGTCCAAGCGGAAGAAGGTGATGAAGGGCGTGCCGTCTTGCAGGTATTGAATGTCTGAGGGGATCAAGCCCAGGTGGCGCATGTACCAGTCGGACATGGTGTGAAAGTCCGTGGTCTGCAACACCATGTGCCCCAGGCGACCCACGGTGGCCGGCTCAATGGCTGTGCGCACGGTGGCATTGATGCGGGTCGATCGTCCCAAGGCATTCATCTGATGGTGGACGGATTCGCGCTGGGGCAAGGGGTCAACGGTTGCCCAATCGGTGATCAGCCAGACCTCATTGCCATCGGGGTCGAGCAGGCTCACACCGCGTGCCTCGCCTGGAACGGCCTGGGCAGCCAGTGCTTGTGCACCGCTGTCGCGTTTGAGGCGCTCGAAATCGGTGTCTGGCGGCACCGTGAAGGCCGCTCCCACGAAACGAGACACCTTGGCTTTGCGCGCCATCAGGGTTGCAGGTGCCGAACCGGCGCCGCGCATCACCAACTTGTCTGGTGTGCGCGAGACCGTGATCAGCCCGAAATCGGTCCAGAAGCGCTGCGCCTCGTCCAAGTCGGCCTTGTCAAAGCGAAGAAAAGCCAACTGGGTGGCCTTTTGCAAGGGTGCGGGGCGCACGAGTTTTTGTACCTGCGCAGGCAAAGCACTTTCTGCGTATTCGGGTGGGGCCCTCAAGACTTTGTTGTGAGGCATGGTGGGTGTGCGGAGCGGTTGGACTTGCGATAAATCATGAATTGCCGTCATAATGACATAAACGTCACTGTGACGCAAATGGCATTTTCACTGACCGCGATCAGCTAACCTGTCGACATGAGCACACCCGATTTCCGCACCCGAGTTGCGGCCGAAAAGCGCGAGCGCATGCGAATCCGCCTCATCGAGGCGGCCATGGAGGTCTTCTCTTCAAAGGGCATTGACAACACCGTCATTGAGGACCTGATTGAGCAGGCGCAGGTCTCACGCGGGACCTTCTACAACTACTTCCGCACCACCGACGAGGCCATGGCTGCGGTGCTGCAGGCAGTGGGCAACGAATTGCTGTCATTGGTAGATTTGGCCATCGCGGATCGATCAGACCCTGCCGAGCGCCTGGCCTGCGGTGTGCGCATGGTGCTGCACACGGCGCGGCATTTCCCTCAGGTGGGGCGCGTCATCTCTCGCTTGGGCGTGAACCGCAGTCTTGATCATCTGCCTGCGCTGAGCTACTTGCTGCGTGACCTGGTGGAGGCCACCGAGACAGGGCGTTTCAAGCTGGCCGACCCCATGCTGGGCCTGGACTTGGTGGTCGGTACCACGAGCGCGGCCTTGTTCTCGCTCAGCATGCGCACTGACCTGACGGATGCCTATCCACAAGAGATCACCCTGCTCATCTTGCTGGGCCTGGGCATGACCCGTGCCGCCGCGCGCAAGCTGGTGGACAAGCCCATTCAGGCGGTGCAACTCCCGCCTGACTCCTTGCTGGTGCGAACGCTGCAACAGCCATCGAAATCCACGTGACGCAACGTGCCGTGAAACATTTGCCCGGCAAGGTGCTCGTCCCGTCCCGTCGTCGTGCGCTCAGCTGCGGGGCCGCGGTGCTTGGGAGCGCGTGTTTGCCCACACCGTCAGTCGCCGCCTCGCAGCGGGCGGCCCCGCATCAGGCTGTTGCAGCAGCCAAACAGTCAGTCAGTCTTTCAAGGAAGGTAAACACCATGGCCATTCACGTTGTTCGCTTTGCCCATCAAGGCCGTGTCCAGTGGGGTGTCTTGCGCCACGGGCGCATTGCACCACTGTCCGGTGAGTTCGCCACGACCGCCGATTTCTTGCGCGGTCATGAAGTGGGTGCTTTGCGGGAGTTCGCTGCCTCAGAGTCCGCGAGCCGAAAGACGCTCACCTCGGCAGAGGTCCAGATGCTGTCCCCGGTCACGCGCAACCAGCAGTTCATTTGCCAAGGGGCCAATTACCGCCAGCACATGATCGAGTCAGGCATGGACCCCGACGCCAAGTCCTACAACATGATCTTCACCAAGGCAACAAGCTGCATTGCCTCACCCGACAGCGACCTGATCAAGCCTGAGCACGTGCGATTCCTGGATTACGAGATCGAGCTTGGCCTGATCCTCAAACGCGATGTGTTGGCCAAGACCTTGGTGACGGACGCCAATTTGCATGAGTTCGTGGCTGGTGCGGTCATCGTCAACGACTACTCGGCGCGAGACATCCAGATACCGCAGACGCAGTTCTACAAAGGTAAGAGCTTTCGCACCTTTGGTCCGATCGGCCCTCACTTGTGTCTGTTGACAGCCACTGAGATGCGCTATCTGCGCGACCTGCAGTTGACGCTGACCGTCAATGGTCAGGTGCGGCAAAAAGATTCGACCGCCAACCTGGTGTTTGGACCTGCCGAGACCCTCACCGAGTTGTCAGGCGTACAAGACCTGTATGTGGGGGACCTCTTGTCCACCGGCACACCCGCTGGTTGCGCACTGTCTGTGCCGTCCCCCTTCAAGCAGCGCATGGGTGCCTTGTTGCCTGAGGCGGCCAAATGGGCCATTTTCAACAAGGTGCAAGAGAGGCGCGATCAGTATCTCAAGGTGGGCGACGTGGTCGAAGCCCGGATTCAAAGCCCCGATGGCGTCATCGACCTGGGGGTGCAACGCAACAAAGTGGTCGACGGCCACCGAATCAGTAACGCCTCATGAAAGCTTTTCAAAACAAGGTGATCTGGATCACTGGTGCCTCATCCGGCATTGGCGAGGCCATGGCTTACGAGCTGGCACGACGCGGGGCCTTGCTCATCCTGTCTGCACGTCGAGCCGATGTGCTCGAAGCCGTGAAGTCCAGGTGCGCGCGAGCAGACAAACACCTGGTCCTGCCCATGGACATGACGGATCAAAGTCGCTTTCGCGAGCAAGCCGCTGGGGTGCTGTCGACCTACGGCCACATCGACATGCTGATCAACAATGCGGGCGTGAGCCAGCGCGGGCTGGTCAAGGACACCTCGGTGGAGGTTGACAGGCAGATCATGGAGTTGGATTTCTTCGGGCCGGTTGCGCTGACGAAGGTGGTCTTACCCCACATGCTGGCCAGAGGCTCGGGTCACTTGGTGGCAGTGTCTTCGGTGGTCGGCCTGGTGGCCACGCCCTATCGGTCGGCCTATGCCTCTGCCAAGCACGCCATCATCGGCTTTCACGACGCCTTGCGTGCCGAAGTGCACGGTGCGGGCCTGAAAGTGTCAGTGTTGTGTCCGGGCTTTGTGCGCACCAACGTGAGCCTGTCCGCCTTGACCTCTGATGGCACGCCGCACGGCAAGGTGGACGCTCAGCAAGACAAGGCCATGAGCGCCGAAGCGTTTGCACACAAAGCCGTGGATGCGCTGGCGCGTGGCCAAGGCCGCATCGTCATCGCGGGCAAAGAGCGTTTGGCCGTGTACCTGGGACGCCTGTCACCTGCCTTGCTGGAGCGAGTGGTGCGCAAAGTGAGCGTGGTCTGAAATGGTTGATAGGTCGAGGTGGACCGATGGGCACTGAAAACAACTTCCGCAATGGGACGGCTGTCGTCACTGGTGGTTCGTCAGGCATCGGCCGAGCGTTTGTGGCCTCGCTGCATCGCAGCGGTTGGCGGGTGGTGAGTTGTGGCCGCGATGAGGACAAGCTCAAGCAACTGGCGCAGGCCTTTCCCGGCATCACGACTCATCTTTGCGATGTCAGTGACAAGGCTTCCGTCGAGGCTTTCGTGGCTTCGGTCAGGTCAGCGTTTCCCGATGTCAAATTGCTGATCAACAACGCTGGCGGCATGCATGAGATGGACTTCACGCAAGCCGATCTCTTGCGCCAGGATCTGACTCAGGACATCCGCTCCAATCTTGAAGGGGTCATCAACATGACCGCCGGTTTTTTGCCTGCGCTGCGCATCTC
>CANBUA010000075.1 GCA_947372535.1 Burkholderiales bacterium | reverse complement strand
GCGTTGTTGTAGATGGCCTTGAGCTTGTCGTCGCGCGCGCTCTTGCGGATGACCTCGGTCAGGTCGGTGGCCTCGGCCAGGGGCGAGCCGGGCAGCAGCTTGGCCAGGTTGTCCACATAGGCGCGGTGGTGCTTGCCGTGGTGTTGGGCGATGGTGCTGCTGGAGATGACCGGGTCAAGCGCGGTAGGCGCCCAGGGCAGGTCAGGCAAGGCGAAACGGGGAGCAGGTGTCGCGCTTGAGGCCGGTGCATCGGCGGCGTGGGATAGCCGTGGCATCAGACTGAGCGACAAGGCGCTGGCGGCGCCGCCGCAAATCAGGTGGCGGCGTGACAAGGTGGCAGCATTCATGTGGGCTCCTGTTGATCAAGTGTTGAAGGGCTTGATCCTATCGAGCACCACGGCCGCTTGCTATAGCCCTGCCCAAGCCTGTGGTGTTGCCGCCTCAAAGCCCAAAGTCTGCAACACGCGCTCGACGGTGTCGTTGACCAGGTCGTCGATGCTGGTGGGGCGGTGGTAAAACGCCGGCAAAGGCGGAAACACGATGCCGCCCATTTCGGTGACAGCCGTCATGTTGCGCAAGTGGGCCAGGTTGAAGGGCGTCTCGCGCACCATCAGCACCAGCTTGCGCCGCTCCTTGAGGGCGACGTCGGCCGCGCGGGTGAGCAGGTTGTCGCCCAGGCCGTGGGCCACGGCGGCCAGCGTCCGCATGGAGCAGGGCGCAATCACCATGGCGTCCGTGTGGAAGCTGCCGCTGGCGATGCAGGCGCCCACATCGCCGGGCGAGTGCGCGACCGTGGCCAGGGACTCGAGCGCCTTGCGGTCCATCCCCAGTTCATGGTGCACATTGAGCACGCCGGCCGGGCTGGCCACCAGGTGGGTTTCGATGCCCAGCGCGCGGGTGCGCTCCAGCAGGCGAACGCCGTAGATCGCCCCGCTGGCGCCGGTCAGCCCGACGATCAGGCGTGGCGTGCGCAAGCTCATTGGCCGGGCGTCAGCACCTGCTGCAATTCGCCGGCTTCGTACATCTCCATCATGATGTCCGAGCCGCCGATGAACTCGCCGTGGACGTAGAGCTGAGGGATGGTGGGCCAGTTGGCGTAGTCCTTGATGCCCTGGCGGATCTCGTTGTCCTCCAGCACGTTCACGGTGGTGATGTCCTTGACGCCGCAAGCCTTGAGGATCTGGATGGCTTTGCCGGAAAAGCCGCATTGCGGGAATTGGGCGTTGCCTTTCATGAACAAGACCACGGGGTGGCCTTTGACGAGGGCATCGATGCGTTGTTGAACGTCGCTCATGATGAATGTTGGACCATGCAAATGAAAACAGCCCGGTTATAACAGGGCTGTCGAGGCTGGGGAGGAGGGCAGGCGGTGTTCCCGACGCCCTCGCAAGGAGATACCCGGGCACTCAAGCCCGAGCCGACAAGGTCGGGATTTTAGAACGCGTAGTCGACCCGGACCTTGAGCATGGGGCGCAAGCGCAATTCGCGCACCAGGTCCTCGATGCCTTGGTCGCCTTGCAGCATCCGGGTGAAGCGGCCGATGTTGGCCGAATTGAGCGAAATCAAACCGAGGTCGGCGTTGAAATGCCAAGCGCCATAGTTTTGTGCCTGGCTCAGGCGGGTGCTGTAGCCGGCGCCCACATAGGCGGCGGTTTTGTCGCTTTCATCGACATTGCCAGTGCCCGACACGGGCGGCGTCGCCAGATCGAGGCCATCCAGGCTGAGGTTCAAGCCAGAGGTGGATTTGCCACCGCTCGGCCACCAGGGCAAGTTGGCCGCGCCGCGCACCAGGCCGGCCGTGGCCCGAAAGCCGCCGCCCGAAAAATAATAGTCGGACAAGAGTTGGGCGCCATGGACCTTCAGGCCCAGCGTCGAGGGCAGCGTCAGGGCAAAAGCCTGGCGTGGCGAAGAGCTGATCGAGTGGTCCAGCACCAGGCCGATTCGGCCTTCCCAATGAGGCCACATCGTTGTTGATGTGTTGTTTCCCGTCAAGCCTTGACCCTCCTGGCACTGCGCCACGCCGATGTGGGCCAGCAGGGCCAGGCCCGCCATGCCGGTGGCCAGCGGGCGAAGCCAGGGGCTGATGTGACGAGATGCAACGGTGGTGGAAGCTGTCTGGACCATGATGGTCTCCTCAAACGGGCGGGGCACTCAAACCATGGCAAACCATGTGCCATGACTCAGATGCTAGGCGTTTGGCCCAAACTTGTGCAGCGGATTTGTCACTGCAGGTAGCCTCTTCTTCACGCTTGTGCGCCCTCAAGTTTTGACGGGACGTGTCAACCCTTGCTGGTTTCCCCGCCTGTGCAGCGTTCTTGACCACCAAAGTCGAAGCGGGTGCTCACATCGTTGAAATTGTTCTGAATCAGAACGTGTTTCACGGCGACGGCCTGGTCGTAGCCATGTTCCAACAGCAAGGCGCCCCCAGGGGCGAGGTGCGCGCCTGCCTGTGCGGCAATCTGGCGGATGTCGTCCAGGCCATCTGCGCCTGAGCTCAGCGCCTGGTCAGGCTCGAAGCGCAGGGCAGGCAGGTGAGGGTCGCCCTCGGCGATGTACGGCGGGTTGCTGACGATCAGGTCGAAGCGTTGGCCTACCAATGGCGAAAACCAAGAGCCGTGCAAAAACGTGATGTCCAGGCCCAGCTGCTCGGCATTGTGGCGCGCGACACGCAGGGCGGGCTCGCTGGCATCGACCGCCGTCACGCTGACCATGGGGCACTGGTGTTTGATGGCCAAGGCGATGGCGCCGCTGCCCGTGCCCAGGTCCAGCACTCGGGCGGGCGGCGCATGGAAGGGGCGGCGGCCCAGGGTGTCCAGCGCCCAGTTGACCAGCACCTCGGTGTCGGGGCGGGGCACGAGCACATCGGCATTGACGCTCAAGCTCAGCCCGAAAAATCCTTGTTGGCCCAGCAGGTAGGCCGCCGGTTCGCCTTGGGCGCGCCGCCGACACAAATCTTCATAACGCTTGTGCAGCAAATTTTGCAAAGGGTCGGTGTCGTGTGCCAACAGCCAAGCGTGGGGTTGGCCCACCACATGGCTGAGCAGCAGTTGCGCATCCAGCCTGTCCAGGCCCATGTCCCGCGCCTGACGCAGGGCCGATGCCACGGTGATGGGCTCAGACACCGGTCGCCGCTTCCAACTCGGCCAACTGGTCGGCGGCTTGGGCTGACAGCAAAGCGGCGATGACATCGTCCAGCTCGCCTTCGACGATGGTGTTCAGTTTGTACAGCGTGAGGTTGATGCGGTGGTCGGTCAGCCGCCCCTGCGGGAAGTTGTAGGTGCGGATGCGGTCCGAGCGGTCGCCTGTGCCGACCAGGCCCTTGCGGGTGGCCGCTTCCTTGGCCTGGCGTTCGGCGCGCTCCTTGTCGCGAATGCGGGCGCTCAGCACGGCCAGGGCCTTGGCCTTGTTGCGGTGCTGGCTGCGATCGTCCTGGCATTCGGCGACGATGCCCGTGGGCAAGTGTGTGATGCGCACGGCCGAATCGGTCTTGTTGATGTGCTGGCCGCCGGCGCCGCTGGCCCGGTAGGTGTCGATGCGCAAATCGGCTGGGTTGATCGTGATCTCTTCGGCCTCGTCGGGCTCGGGCAGCACGGCGACGGTGCAGGCGCTGGTGTGGATGCGGCCCTGCGTTTCAGTGGCGGGCACGCGCTGCACGCGGTGGCCGCCCGATTCGAACTTGAGCTGGCCGTAGACGTTGGCGCTTGCGCTCGTGCCTTCGAAGCGCAGCACGATGTCCTTGTAGCCGCCCAGGTCCGATTCGCTGGCCGACATCACTTCGCAGCGCCAGCCTTGGCGCTCGGCGAAGCGGGTGTACATGCGGGTCAGGTCGGCGGCGAACAGGGCGGATTCGTCCCCCCCGGTACCCGCGCGGATTTCGACGAAGGCGTTGCGGGCATCGTCGGGGTCTTTAGGCAGCAAGGCGGTCTGCAATTGCGCCACCAGTTGGTCCAGGGCGGCCTCGGCGCTGGTCGCTTCTTCCTGGGCCATGGCGCGCATCTCGGGGTCATCGCCCAGATCCTGCAGCATCTGGCGGGCGGTGGCCAAGTCGTCGGTGCGCTGGGCGTGGCGGCGGGCCAGGTCGCAGATGCTGCCGACCTCAGCGTGCTCGCGGGAGAGCGCGCGGTAGCGGCGCTGGTCGGCGGCCACTTGCGGGTCGGCCAGGGCGGCGTCGAGTTCGGCCAGGCGTTGCGAGAGTCGCTCCAGGGATGCCGCCAGTGAGGGGGCCAATGAAGCACTCAAGTGTCGTCTCCGTGGGGCGGCTTTGGCAGGGTTTCACCCCGAAGGAAGAGTTGCGACAGCATGGCGGCCACGGCAGGGCGGTGATCCGGGGCGGCGGTGTGCAACTCGGCCAGGGCGCCGTGCAGCATCTTCTGGGTCAAACCCTTGGCCAGGGCTTCCATCACCGCCTCTACATCCTCGCCCTTGGAAAGCAGCTTGCGGGCGCGGGCCAGTTCCTGTTGGCGCCAGCTGTCGGCCTGGCCGTGCAGCGCCTGAATCAAGGGCACGGTGCTGCGCTGGTCCAGCCAGTGCACGAAGCCCTGCACACCAGTCTCGATGATGGCCTCAGCCTGGGCGACGGCGGCCTGGCGGCGGGCGCTGGCCGTCTGCACGGCTGCGCTCAAGTCATCGACCGTGTAGAGGTAGACGTCGGGCAGCTTGCCGACTTCGGGCTCGATGTCGCGGGGCACGGCCAGATCGACCATGAACATGGGGCGGCGCTTGCGGGCCTTGATGGCGCGCTCGACCGCGCCCAGTCCGATGATGGGCAGGGTGCTGGCGGTGCAGGAGACGACGATGTCGAACTCGTGCAGGCGGTGGGGCAGGTCGGCCAGGCGCATGGCCTCGGCGCCCAGGTGGATGGCGAGCTTTTCGCCACGCTCGACGGTGCGGTTGGCCACCACCATGGCCTTGGGCGTGCGGGCCGCAAAGTGGGTGGCCGTGAGCTCGATCATCTCGCCGGCGCCCACGAAGAGCACGCGCGTCTTGGCCAGGTTCTCGAACAACTGGCCGGCCAGGCGCACAGCGGCGGCGGCCATGCTGATGGAGTGGGCGCCGATCTCGGTCGAGGTGCGCACTTCCTTGGCCACGGCAAAACTGCGCTGGAACAGCTGGTGCAAGGTCGTGCCCAGGGTGCCGGCGGCATCGGCCTCGCGCACGGCCTGCTTCATCTGCCCAAGAATCTGGGGCTCGCCCAGCACCATGGAGTCCAGCCCGCTGGCCACGCGGAAGGCATGGCGAGCCGCAGCACCGCCTTCGAGTTGGTAGGTGTGCTTGAGTAATTCTTCGGTGCTGACCTGACCGATCTGGGCCAACCAGTTGACGGCCTCGCGCTGCACCGACAGCACCGACGAGGGCCCGGAGCCGGGAATGGCGCAGTAAAGTTCGGTCCGGTTGCAGGTCGACAGCAGGGCCGTCTCGCCGGCCAGACGGGCGTGCAGGGCCGTCAACGCCGGGGCCAATTGGTCCACGGCGAAGGCAAACCGGCCGCGCAAATCGACGGCGGCGGTGGTGTGATTGAGACCCAAAGCCAAGACACTCATTCCGGGATTATAAAATCGAGGGCTTTGCGCGTGGGCGGCACTGTTGCCATGACCCGCCAGAGATGGATTGGACCGTGCCCCCATGGGTTTGTTTGATGTTGTTTTTCACTTGGTGAATTTTGTGTTGCCCGCTTTGGCGATGGCCATGCTGCTGCCCAGCCTGGCCCGCCTGATCTGGTGGCGCAAACTGGCGCGGGTCTCCTGGGCCCTGATGGCCAGGCGCGTCGGGCTGACGTGCCTGGGTGTGCTGCTGCTCGGCCTCTTGCTGCTGGGGCGCGACGGTGCCATGCTCACTTATGCCTGCATGGTGCTGGGCGCTGCCTTGGCCGTGTGGTGGACCGGTTTCAAGGGGCGTGCCTGATGGCGCACGTGCCTGCTATGAAAGATGATCGGTCATGACCTACAGCGTCAAGGAAATCTTCTACACCCTGCAAGGCGAGGGCACCCATGCTGGCCGCCCGGCGGTGTTCTGCCGTTTTGCCGGCTGCAACCTGTGGACAGGCCGCGAAGAAGACCGTGCCAAGGCCATCTGCCAGTTCTGCGACACCGATTTCGTCGGCACCGACGGGCTGGGTGGAGGCAAGTTCGCGTCCGCTGTGGCCTTGGCCGATGCCATCGCCGCATTCTGGCCGGCTGGCGATGCCGACGAGCAGGCGCGCAAGTTCGTCGTGCTGACGGGCGGCGAGCCGCTGTTGCAGGTCGATGCGGCCCTGATCGACGCCTTGCATGCCCATGGCTTCATGATCGCGGTCGAGACCAATGGCACCATCGCCGCGCCTGAGGGCTTGGATTGGGTCTGCGTCAGCCCCAAGGCGGGCTCGACCCTGGTGCAGACCAGCGGCCACGAGCTCAAACTGGTCATGCCCCAGGCTGGTTTTTCTGAAGATGACCTGCTGGCGTTCCAACGCATGGACTTCGGCCAGCACCGCGTGCAGGCCATGGATGTGGCCAACCCGATGGCCCGCCAGGCCGCCATGCGCTGGGCCGTTCAGTGGTGCATGGACCACCCACGCTGGCAGCTCAGCGTGCAGACGCACAAGACCCTGGGCATCCGTTGATGCCCCCCATTGCCATGTTTGAACTCAGCCAGACCTTTTCTTTCGACGCGGCCCACACGCTCAAGCGCTTTGTCTCCCCCGAGGAGGCCCTGAGCAGCCGCCGCATCCACGGCCACACCTACATGGCTGAGGTCTTTGTGCGCGGCCCGCGCCAGAGCGATACCGGCATGGTCGTGGACCTGACCGTGCTGCGCGAAGCCTTGGCCGAGGTGCGCGCCCAGCTTGATCACCACTTCCTGGATGAAGTGGCCGGCCTGGGCGTGCCCACGCTGGAGAACCTCTGTGTGTTCATCTTCGCCCAGATGAAGACCCGCTTGCCGCAGGTCTCGGCCGTCAGCGTTTCGCGGGCCTCGGGTGATCGTTGCCTCTACCGGCCCGAAGCCTGAACCTTCTTCCTGACGCAACGCCATGAGCCCCAAGACGACGACCCTGGCCGAGCGCAGCCGCCAGTCCGTCTGGCACCCCTGCACGCAGATGAAGTCGCATGAGCGGCAACCCCTGCGCGCCATCGTCGCCGCTGAAGGCCCCTGGTTGATCGACGAACACGGCCACCGCATCCTGGACGCCGTCAGCTCCTGGTGGGTTAACCTATTCGGCCACAACTACCCGCCCATCGTCGCGGCCATCACCGATCAGCTCGCGCGCCTTGACCACACCATGCTGGCCGGCCTGACACACCCCGCCGTGGTCGAGCTCTCCGAGCGCCTGGGTGCGCTCACCGGCCTGGGCCACGCCTTCTACGCCAGCGACGGCGCCAGCGCCACCGAGATCGCCTTGAAGATGAGCGCCCACAGCTGGCGCAACCGTGGCATGCCTGCCAAGCACCGCTTCATCGGCCTGCAAGGCGGCTACCACGGTGAAACCGCAGGGGCCTTGTCTGTCACCGACATCCCGGTGTTCCGCGAGGCCTATGCGCCCATGCTGCGCCTGAGCGCCACGTTGCCGTCGCCCGATCCGCGCCTGGCCGCACCCGGCGTCAGCCCGGCTCAGCACTTGCAGCACTCCATTGACGCCTTGGCGCAATACCTGGCCGATCACCATGCCGAGATCGCTGCCCTCATCCTGGAGCCCTTGGTGCAAGGCGCCGCCGGGATGGGCATGTACAGCAGTGACTACCTGGTGGCTGTGCGCCGGTTGTGCACCCAATACCAGGTTCATTGGATCGCCGACGAGATCGCCGTGGGCTTTGGCCGCACAGGCACCTTGTTCGCACACCAGCAGGCCCTGGATGCCCCGGGCCGGGCCGTCAAGCCTGACTTCATCTGCCTGAGCAAAGGCCTCACCGGCGGTGTGCTGCCTTTGTCGGTCGTGCTGACCACAGACGAGGTGTACGAGGCCTTTTGGCACGACCAGACCGCGCATGGCTTCCTGCACTCGCACTCTTACACGGGCAACCCGCTGGCCTGCCGCGCTGCGCTGGCCGTGCTGGACGCCTTCGAGGCGCGGGATGCGCAAGGCCTGGACGTGCTGGCCCGCAATCGCCAGGTCGCAGCCCACTTGAGCCTGCTGTTTGCGCCTTTGAACAACCATCCTCGCCTCACAGCCGCGCGTCACCTCGGCATGATCTGGGCCTGGGATGTGCAGACCGACGATCCAACGTTCGCTGCCCGCTTTCACCGTCTGGCGCTTGACCAGGGCCTGCTGCTGCGGCCGATCGGGCGAACCCTGTACGTGATGCCGCCTTACGTCCTGACGCCCGAGGAGCAGGCATTCCTGGCCGATGGGGTCTTGCATGTGCTCGACGAGGTTTTGCGTGACGAGCAACCCGCGCTCAAGCCCCACGGGGCAATGCAGGCGCCCGAGCCGAGCGTGCCATGAGCTGGGCCTGCTTCGTCACTGGCACCGACACAGGCGTTGGCAAGACCCGCACCTCATGCGCCCTGCTGCACGCCCTGAGCCGACGCTACACCAGGGTCATCGGCATGAAGCCGGTGGCGGCAGGTTGCGACTGGGTCGATGGCCGATGGCTCAATGAAGACGTGGCCAGCTTGCGCGCCGCCTCCACGCTGCAGGTGCCGCCCCAGTTCGACAACCCTTACGCCCTGCCTGACGCCGTCGCCCCCCACATTGCCGCGCAGCGCCAGAACGTGACCATCGACCTGGACCACATCGAAGCCAGCTTCCATGCCTTGCAGTCGCAGGCCGATGCCGTGGTCGTCGAAGGGGCGGGCGGTTTCATCGTCCCGCTTCAGGAAGGCGTCGGACAAGCGCCCGATCTGAGCAGTGCCGACTTGGCGCAGCGCCTGGGCCTGCCGGTGATCCTCGTCGTTGGCCTGCGCCTGGGTTGCCTCAACCATGCCTTGCTCACGCAGGAAGCCATCTTGGCGCGAGGGCTGCACATCGCCGGCTGGGTGGCCAATGTGGTGGATCAAACCATGCCCGAGCAGGCCGCCAATGTGCAGACGCTGCAACGGTGGCTGCATGCCCCCATGCTGGCCCACTGGGGCTGGCAGCCAAATGCCACCGCGGTCGATCTGGCCAATCAAATCGACGGATTCGAACGTCAAGCCGGGTAAATGGCACCCAGCACGCGAGGTCCTGCGGCACCGGTCACCCCCGGCACATTCCCGGCCTGGCGATTCAGGCAGGCCCAGGCCAGCCACGCAAAGGCCGCCGCCTCGACTTCCATGGGTGGCAAACCACGTGTGGCCGTGCTCAACACCGGCACACCCAGCAGCAACTGGCCCAGTCGAGCCATCAGTTGCCCATTGAGCGCCCCGCCGCCGCAAACCAGCAGTTCCGCCACCGAAGGCATGTTGTCCACGATGGCCCGCACGGCAGTGATGGCCGTCAGCTCGCACAAAGTGGCTTGCACATTAGCGGCCAGGTCTGAAGGAGGTTGCGCACCGATGCCGCATTGCGCCAACCATTGGGCCAGCCATGCGTCGTGGAACAGGTCACGCCCCGTGCTTTTCGGCGCTGGCAGAGAGAAATACGGCTCGCTCAGCGCCAGCGCCAACCAGTCGGCCTGAACCTGTCCCGATCTCGCCCATTGCCCATCCTCGTCAAAAGCCTGTCCCCGTTGCTGCTGGCACCACAAATCCATCAGCACATTGCCAGGGCCGCAGTCAAAACCAAGGGGAGGGCTGCCTGGCGGCAACAGGCTCACATTGGCCATGCCGCCTACGTTCAGCACGGCGATACCAGCATGGGGCTGCGCAAACACGGCCTGGTGGAACACGGGCACCAGCGGCGCCCCTTGACCGCCCGCCGCCACATCACGGCTGCGGAAATCGGCGATGACGTCCAGCTTCGTCAATTCCGCCAGCAGGGCAGGGGCCAACAACTGCGTGGTGTAGCCCAACTCAGGCCGGTGCCTCACGGTCTGCCCGTGCGCGCCCAAGGCCAGCACTCGCACGTCGGCATCCACCCGGGTATGCAGCGCCGTTGTCACCGAAGCATAGACGCGTGAAAGCGCCTGGGCCGCCATGGCCGCGCGGTGCAATTCATCCGGGCCGCTTTGCTGGAGTGCCATGAGCGCCTCCCGCAATTCGGGTTCGAACGGCTCATGGGCATGTGCCAGCACGCCCACCCAACCGCCATCGGCGGTCAATTGCGCCACCACACCATCCACCCCGTCGAGCGACGTGCCCGACATCAAGCCGATGAATGCTTGATGAGGCCGGGGCGATGCCATGGGCTTACTCGAAGCGAGGACCGCTGCGGGCCCCGGCGGCCTGCATCTGGCCGGCCATGTCCAGGCGGGAGGTGGTCGATTGCGCCCACTCGCGGTACTGTGCCTGCGCATGGGCCGACAACTGCGTGCTCTCGGATGCGCGCGCAATCGTCATCGGATCGACCTGTGTGCCCTTGAACTTGAACTCGAAGTGCAGGTGAGGCCCGGTGGCCCAGCCTGTGGCGCCCACGGCGCCGATGGTCGAGCCTTGTTCGACCTTCTCACCCTTGCGCACATTGATGCGGCTGAGGTGGGCGTACACCGTCATGCGGTCACCCGAGTGCATGACCTGGATCACATTGCCATAGCCGTTTTGCTGGCCGGCAAAGCTCACCACGCCATCGCCCACCACCCGCACGGGCGTGCCCGTCGGGGCGCCGTAGTCCACGCCCAGGTGCGCCTTCCAGCGGTTGAGGATGGGGTGAAAGCGCATGGCAAAACCCGAAGTCACGCGCGAGAACGCCAACGGCGAGGCCATGAACGATTTGTTCTTGCTCTTGCCGCTGAGGTCGTAATAGGCGCCCTTGTGGCCGGGCTCCTGGAACCAGATGGCATCGTGCGCCACGCCCTTGTTGATGAAGCGCGCTGCCAGCACCTGACCGGCCGAGCCGCCCCAGGTGATGGGCTCGCCATCGGCGGTGTGGCCTTCGTAGATCACGCTGAAGGCATCGCCCTTGCGAAGCTCACGACGGAAATCGATGTCGTTGCCGAACATCTCGGCCAGCTGATTGGTGATGGCGTCGGGCACATGGGCATCATCGGCCGCGGCGAACAGCGACGAATTGATGGTGCCCGTGGCCACCTGCTGCTGCACTTGCAGGGGCACCTGCTCCGACTTGGCGGTCCAGGCACCTTGCGCGGTGCGTGAAACCGTCAGCCGCGTGAAGTGGCTGTCGATTTCAGCGCTGTCGGACGAGGGGCCGCGGGCGACCAGCTCGAGCAGTTGGCCGTTTTCGGTGATGGCTTTGACCATCTTTCCAGGGCGGCCCATCATCAGGCGTGTGGCCGTGGCGTCCAAGCGCAAAAAGCGTGCCGCTTCCGCATCGTCCACGCCCAGGCGTTTGAGCAAAGAGTCCACCGTGTCGGTGCTGCGTGTCACATCATGGCGGTATAACCGGAGCAGATCCTGATCCAGCGCGGCCACGCTTTGCGCCAGCGAGGGCAGTGGCAGGGCCTGGTCGACCGTGGTGATCGTGGGCAGTTGAGACGATTGCTCCAGGGCCGTCAGAGGAGCCACACCGAATGCGGTGACTGCGGAACCCGCCAGCAGGGCGATGATGAAGGCGTTGAAACGCCGGGGGTGCTGGTGCCTGAGTTGATCCAGCGGGGCCAGCAAGCGGCCCAAGTCGAAACGATCCAAACGCTGTCCCCTAAAATCGCCCCTTACGCCAAATATGCACGTCAGCGGCATCCAAAAAGTGCCGCAGTATAGCCTTGGCCCACCAGTTGCTTGCCCGATTCATGTCAAATTTACATCCCCTTCACCCTGTATCGACCGCCAGCGGCCCCCTGCATCCGGTCACCGACTCGGTAAAACATGCCTTGGCCGTCACCCAGCGCGGCTGCGATGAACTGCTGCCCGAGGCAGAGTGGGTCAAAAAGCTGGCGCGCGCCGAAGCCACAGGGGTGCCTTTGCGCATCAAGCTGGGCCTGGACCCCACGGCACCGGACATCCACCTGGGCCACACGGTGGTGCTCAACAAACTGCGCCAGTTGCAGGACCTGGGGCACACCGTCATCTTCCTGATCGGCGATTTCACCTCACTGATCGGCGACCCGTCGGGCCGCAACAGCACCCGCCCGCCGCTCACCGCCGAGCAGATCAAAGTCAACGCGGAGACCTATTACAAACAAGCCAGCCTGGTGCTGGACCCCGAGCGCACCGAGATCCGCTACAACAGCGAATGGTGCGATGCCCTGGGCGCGCGCGGGATGATCCAGCTGGCCAGCCGCTACACGGTAGCCCGCATGATGGAGCGTGACGATTTCACCAAGCGCTTCAAGGCCAACACCCCCATCAGCGTGCACGAGTTCCTCTACCCACTGATGCAGGGCTACGACTCGGTCGCGCTCAAGGCCGACCTGGAGCTGGGTGGCACGGATCAGAAGTTCAACCTGCTGATGGGCCGCCACCTCCAAAGTGAATACGATCAGGAGGCCCAGTGCATCCTGACCATGCCCTTGCTGGTGGGGCTGGACGGCGTCGAGAAGATGTCCAAGTCCAAGCACAACTACGTGGGCGTCAGCGAAGCGTCCAACAGCATGTTCGGCAAGCTCATGAGCATCAGTGACACCCTGATGTGGCAGTACTACACCCTGTTGAGCTTCCAGCCGCTGGAGGCCATCGCCCAGCTCAAGGCCGAGTGCGAGACCGGGCGCAATCCGCGCGATGCCAAGGTGTTGCTGGCCCAGGAAATCGTCACGCGGTTCCACGGTGCTGGCGCCGCCGACATGGCCCTGGCCGATTTCAACAACCGGGCTAAGGGCGGCATACCTGACGACATTCCTGATGTGACGCTGGGCCTGCCTGAGGGGGCTTCTTCGCTGGGCATCGGCGCCTTGCTCAAGCAGGCGGGGCTGGTGCCATCGACCAGCGAAGCCTTGCGCATGGTGGAACAAGGCGGCGTGCGCATCGATGGTGCCCTGGTGTCTGACAAAGCGCTGAAGGTCTTGCCTGGCACCTTTGTGGTGCAAGTGGGCAAACGGAAATTCGCGAAGGTGGTTTTGGGCTGAGTGTTTGGGCCGAGCGGGTAAAAACCCGCACCCCCAAACGAGGGGGGTTTGACGTGACTTAGTGTTTTCCTGAGGCATTTTTACTGTGTACCCAGGTCCACAACCATTGTGTGAGGTGCGCTGCCCCCAGTATGCTTAGGCCGTACAGACAACAGAGTCTGGGCTGGTTGAAGGAAGACGCGGATGCCTTCAGCCAAGCAAGATATTTATCCAAAGGGCCGCTTGCAGAGTGGAGATAAACATGAAATTTGCATTGAAGAGCTTGGTTGCCGCAGCCGCTTTCGCCGCTGTTGGCCTGGCCAGCGCCGCAACCGCTTCCGGCGGTGTTGGTGAGCACGTGTTCGTGAAGGATCCAGCTGGCAGCGGCCGTATCGCCGAACTGACCCTGCTGTCCGGCACGGGCGGTCTGTATTTCAGCAACGGCACGGGCGATTCCATCAACGGCATCCCTTCCGGTTCGGTGGGTGGCCTGGTTGGCGCCCTGAACATCGCCAAGGTGCAACTGACCTCCATTGACAATGCTGTCATCACGGAAGTCGTCCGCCCGATCGGCACGCGCTCCAAGACTGACCAACGTGCCAACGTCCAGATCGACGCTGCGGTGGTCCGTCTGACGGCCGACACGACAAGCGGTCAATTCACACTGGTTGACGCTTTCGGTGGCGCTCAGCAATTTGCCGCGCCTTTGACAGGCATCCTGGAAGGCGGTACCGCCAGGATCAACAACCTGCAAATCGACTTGGTCAACAAGACGGTTTTTGCAGACGTGTTGGGCAATCCGGGTACTTCGTTTGAGAACAAGCAGACCCACCTGGCTCTGTGGACCATCACCGACATCGCTGGCCCTACCGTCATCCCTCCTGCCGCCCTGCTGGCAGCTGCTGATGGCAACACCAAGCCCATGACCGACCTGGGCTTCGTGATCGAAAGCGTGACCCCCCAGAAGCTTTACACCGTCAGCACCACCAACGTGCTGAGCGGCCTGAAGGTGACTGACGCTGGTTTCGCCTTCTTCGCTGATGCACTCGGCTTGACCGAAGGCAGCACGGGTTTCGACACCCTCAAGGCTGTGAACGACAAGGCCGAAGGTTGGGGCGCCATGAAGTCGTCCATCCGTTTCACCGCTCGTGAAGTGCCAGAACCCAGCACCTATGCCCTGATGGGTCTGGGTCTGGTTGGCATCAGCCTGGTCGCTCGTCGCCGCGCTAAGTAATCGGCTCAAAGCCAGCAAGGTCAAGTTATGCTTGACCTTGCCCCGAAGCCGCTCTCCATGGGCGGCTTTTTTTTCATTGTTGACAAAACGATTTACTAGATTCTGGAGCGAGCATGAACTGTTCTGTTTGGTCGCGCGCATGTGTGAGCGCGGCGGTGGCTTTGACCGTGACCCTGGGAGCAGGTACTGCTCGAGCTGAAGAGGGTGACTCCTTATCGCTCAAAATCGCAAGTGCCTTGCGCAGCGATCGGTTGTTCATGCGCGCGGGCGTGATCTTGATCAACATCAAGACGAAGTCGGGTGAGACCAAAGATGTGAGTGGTCCGGTGATCACCAAAGCCGAGCTCTACCCTGGTGCCATTGATGCCACCAACGCAGCAACTTTGGCTGCAACCAGCCATGGTGTTTTTTATAATAAAACAGAAGACAATGATCAATTGCAGGCCATTGTTGACCGATATAAGTCTGGCGGAGTAAGTTTTGCTTCTCCTGGCGACTCTGATTATAATATCCTTTACACATTATTTTCAAGGCAAGATCCCACTGGCAATAGGCAAGACAATGGTGAGTTTGGGTCGGGGGCCTTGTTGAGTAATCAGAGTGGTCTGGGTACTGTGTATCATTATCTTGATGATAATAAGTTGTCGGGTGTTGGTACGCCGTCCGGGATTACTGGCATCGCGGCTCCCGTGGCAGGCACGGCTGGTATCAGCGTTGGGTATTATTTGGATGATGAGTACAAGTGGTTGGTTGAAACTTATGTTCTTGCCGCGCCTGTTTACTCATCTGTCAAAGCGCATGGAAGAGCTAGTAATTATGCTGTAGCAGGGACTCACGCCATTGGTATTGATGGTGTGAAGGTAATCACCACCAAAATTTTGCCACCCACGGTTCTCTTTGGTCGATATTGGGGTGCCAAGGACGCGAAGTTCAGACCATATACAGGGGTCATGGCTATGTACGCAATTTTTGCTGATACAAAAGCCACTGATGCGTTCAATACTTATGCAGGTGGTTCAAATCCAGGTGATACGACGGTCTCTATAAAAAATGCATTCGGCTTAGGTCCAGTTGTGGGTATGAAGTATCAATTTAATGATACTTGGCATGCCAGCTTGAATGTTGGTGCGGTCAAATTGAAGACTCAGGCGACGTTGACCACTCGTAATACCTATATCGGATCTGACTCTGCAATTCTCAAAGACTTGGGCGGAGTTGGCAATGCCATTTTTGCCGGTGAGAACATCTATAACGACCCGTCATGTACATTGATTGCTTGCGGGGTGGTCCAAACCAACGGCGGCCTTGTTTCCATGATCACCAAGGGCATCATCGCCGACCGCCTCGCTGCAGGCACTGGCGACGGCAAGTCCCTGGGCACTTACGTACGCAAGACCGACACCGAGTTGAACAACACCATCTTGTTCCTGAGCGTTGGGCGTACTTTTTGATGCGTTAAGTGTTCCCCCTAGGCCCACCCCCCCATTCGAGCGGGGTAAATATTGCTCACTGTGGGGGCGGCCTAGGGCAAGTCTCTAGATGAGACATCCCCCAAGGTGGCGTGGGGTAGGCATCATAGAGGCGTCGGTTGAAACCAAACACTTTTTTCGGAGTTCATGACCATGACCACTTCTCTCAAGTTCGCATTCGGTGCTATTGCCTTGGCCACCAGCAGCGCTTTTGCTGGTCTGCCTTTGACCTTGAATTCATACGTGGCCAACGCCACGCTGTCGCTGTCTACGGTGGCCCAAGCCAACGCAGCCGCTGCCGGCGTGACACTCCGCGGTCTTGGCAACACCATCACCCAGCCTAATGGGGTGTACGTGTTCCCTGCCACCAAATCGGACATCACCCTGGCCACCGTGGCCGGAGCCCTGCCGATCAAGGTCAATTCCGGTGCCGCTTCGGGCTCCGCCCTGCGTCTGCACGCCACCACCGATGGTGATGTGGTGCTCGCCAACTTCAACGTTGACTTCAACAAGCACATCGTTTACTCGGACATCATTGACGTCTACGAGAAGACCACTAACAAGGCTGTGCCCCTGTACACCTTCGTTGACGTCTTGACGTCCAAGGCAACGCTCAAGGGTTTGAGCCTGAACGTGCATGCTGAAATCAACAAGTTGACTTTCACGCCTGAAGCCGTGACCCAACTGCAAGCTGGCCTGTTGCTGGACGATATCTTGGTGACAGCACTCAAGACCATCGACTGGGGTGGCATTGTGGTCGACGTGACGTCCAAGACCCGCGCCAAGAAGACCAACGACGCCGCTTACACCCTCAAGCAAGTGCCGGCTTGGCAATAAGACACCGGGGCCCTGGCTTCAGGGCCCTGATAACAAGCAGTACTAAAGCTTCGCCGGAGCTTTTCGGCGGAGTTTTTTTATCGCCTCTCGATTGATTAATAACAATCTCTCTTCAAATCTGTGGACATCAATATCATGAAGACAACTTTCAAATTCGCAGTCGGTGCTCTTGCTCTGGCCGCCACAAGCGCTTTCGCCGGTCTGCCCCTGACCCTGACTTCTTACGTGGCCAACGCCACGCTGTCGCTGTCAACGGTGGCCCAAACCAACGCAGCCGCTGCTGGCGTGACACTCCGCGGCCTGGGCAACACCATCACCCAGCCTAATGGCGTGTACGTGTTCCCTGCCACCAAGTCGGACATCACCCTGGCCACCGTGGCTGGCGCGCTGCCTGTCAAGGTCAATTCCGGTGCCGCTTCTGGCTCCGCCCTGCGCCTGCACGCCACCACCGATGGTGACGTGGTGCTCGCCAACTTCAACGTTGACTTCAACAAGCACATCGTTTACTCGGACATCATCGACGTTTACGAGAAGACCACAGCCAAGGCTGTGCCTTTGTACACCTTCGTTGACGTCATGACGTCCAAGGCAACGCTGAAGGGTCTGAGCCTGAACGTGCATG
This sequence comes from Burkholderiales bacterium, assembly GCA_947372535.1. The sequence goes on along the minus strand of CANBUA010000075.1, from coordinate 592 downwards.
CTGAAATCAACAAGTTGACTTTCACGCCTGAAGCGGTGACCCGCCTGCAAGCCGGTCTGTTGCTGGACGATATCTTGGTGGCAGCACTCAAGACCATCGACTGGGGTGGCATTGTGGTTGACGTGACGTCCAAGACCCGCGCCAAGAAGACCAACGACGCAGCCTTCACACTCAAGCAAGTGCCTGCTTGGAACTAAATTGCTGTAGCAACATGCCACGGTGATGGGCAAATGTCCGCCGCCATGGCCGAGGTCGCTGACCTCTCAAACCCCCGTCGAAGCAATTCGACGGGGGTTTTTTCATGGGGACATCATGTTCCCAGTACTGGATACGACGGTGGTGGCCCCATGCTCATGAAGGCAGGTGAATCCACGCCACATACCAGTCGACGAACGCCTTGATACCTTGCTGCAAAGAAATACTGGGGCGATGCCCCGTCCAGGTTTCCAGCGCGCGCGTATCGGCATGTGTGGCGGGCACATCGCCGGCCTGCATGGGCTGGAAGTCTTTGATGGCTGGTCGACCCGTGGCCTGTTCCAGCGCACCGATGAAATCGAGCAATGGGACAGGATCGCTGCGACCAATGTTGAAG
>CANBUA010000074.1 GCA_947372535.1 Burkholderiales bacterium | reverse complement strand
GGCGCAAGGTAGATCCCACCGTCCAGCATGCCGTGGAAGAACCGGTTGAAGCGATCTTGGCCGGTGGCCATCACGGCTTGGTAATGCTGGGGCAGATGATCGGCGAAGAAAAAGCCGAACATGCCGCCTTCGCAATCGGCCGTCAGGGGCACGCCGACTTCTCGGGCGACGTCTTCAAGCCCTCGGGCGAGCTGGCGGGTGCGCTCGCTCAAGGCCTCGAAAAACCCTGGGCGCTGGATGATGCGCAAGGTCATCAAGCCACAAGCCGTGGCCACCGGATTGCCCGACAAAGTACCGGCCTGGTAGACCGGGCCCAGCGGCGCCAGTTGCGACATGATGGCCTTGGGGCCGGCAAAAGCCGCCAGGGGCATGCCGCCGCCGATGACCTTGCCAAACACCGACAAATCGGGCTTGAAGCCTGGGATCAGGCGGGCATAAATGCCCTGGGCGCCGGCCAAAGCAACGCGGAAACCTGTCATGACTTCATCGAAGACGAGCAGGGCGCCATGCTGGCTGCACAGCTCGCGCAGACGGGTCATGAACGGCACGCTGGCGCGCACGAAGTTCATGTTGCCGGCGATCGGCTCGATCATGGCGCAGGCAATGGCCGCGCCGTGCTGGTCGAAAGCCTGCTCCAGCTGTGTCACATTGTTGTATTCAAGGACCAGCGTGTGTTGCACCACCTCGGCGGGCACGCCGGCACTGGTCGGGTGGCCAAAGGTGGCCAGACCCGAGCCGGCCTTGACCAACAAGGCATCTGCATGGCCGTGATAGCAGCCCTCGAACTTGATCAGCATTGAGCGGCCAGTGGCGCCGCGCGCCAGGCGGATGGCGCTCATGGCCGCTTCCGTGCCAGAGCTGACCAAGCGCACCTGCTCGGCACTGGGCACCAGCTTGAGGATCTCTTCGGCCAGTTCGACCTCGCGCTCAGTGGGCGCGCCAAACGAGAAACCATCCAAAGCGGCTTTTTGGACCGCCTCGAGCACTTCGGGGTGGCCGTGACCCAGGATCATCGGGCCCCAGGAGCCGATGTAGTCGATGTAGCGCTGCCCATCGGCATCCCACATGTAGGCGCCTTCGGCCCGGGTGATGAAGCGTGGCGTGCCGCCCACCGCCTTGAAAGCGCGTACGGGTGAGTTGACGCCGCCGGGGATGACGCGCTGGGCGCGCTCGAAAAGGGCCGAATTAGTGGACATGTCTCGGGGTCATGGTGGTCGTTGGCTCGTCGATGCTGCTGCCTGCATCGTCGGTGGTGACGCCCTCGGCACCTTCTTCCTCGGGCGGCATGGCCCAGAAGAAGCGGTCGGGGATCACGCCGCCCATGCCAGGGCGGAAGCCCGAATCCAGCGCCTGGTCAAGAAAGCTCAGCGCCTCGCTGACAGCAGTGTCGACGGCTTCGGTGGTGGCCAGGATGGCGGTCAGCGCGGCCGACAGGGTCTCGCCCGCACCCACGAAAGAGGCCTCGAAACGCTCGAAGCGCTCGCCGGCCAGAGCGCCCTGGGGCGACGCCAACACGTTGTCGATGAACTGGTCAGGCAATTGGATGCCGGTGACCAGCACGAACTGCACGCCCAGGCCATTGGCCGCCACGGCCAGCTCGCGCGCCGAGGGCGGGCGCTCGGATTCCCACTCGGGTAGGAGCAGGTCTGTCAAGGTCGCGTGGTTACCCGTCAGCACCGTGGTGGCCGGCAGGATCAACTCTTTGAACGCCTCTTGGTACGAGACCTGGCGCTCTTCGTCGAGCCAGGTCACGTTCGTCACGTAGGCGACCAGCGGGATGTCCGGGTAGTCGGCCAGGACTTCGGCCACGGCGCTCACGCCTTCGGCGCTGCCCAGAAAGCCTACTTTCCAGGAACTGATGGGCGTGTCTTCGAGGATCACGCGGGCCTGTTCGGCCACGACATCGGGGTCGATGTCGTGGCTGTCCAACACCTCGGCGGTGTCGCGGATCAGCACGCCCGTGATCACGGGCAGGGCGTGCGCACCCATGGAGGAGATGGTGGTGATGTCCGCGGCGATGCCCGAAGCACCACTGGGATCATTGACGTTGAAGCACATCACGCAGGCTGGAGAGCCGGCTTCTTCATCGGGCGTGGCGGGGTCTTGTGGGAGTTCAGTCTTGGGCGCCATGAGGTGTGTGCCGTAGTTCCGAGGTGTAAGGGCCAGGAGGTGTTCTTGTCTTGTAACACCCTGAAGGCAGGATTTGAGAGAGGTGCAGTGCCCGAGAAACCCTGCGTTGTGGCGTAGGTCGGCGTGGCTACAATGATCCGATTGTATTCAAGCTGGCTCGTGAAACGTGAACGCCCCTCGTACCTGGATGTGTCTCATTTGTGGATGGATTTACGACGAAGCCGCTGGCTTGCCCGAAGAGGGTATCGCGCCTGGCACGCGTTGGGAAGATGTGCCCATGAACTGGGTGTGTCCCGAATGCGGCGCGCGCAAGGAAGATTTTGAAATGGTCCCGGTGTGAATCGCCGTGTGTGCGATCGCATCGGCCAGGTGCCACTGGATGGCGCCCTCCTGACAGTCCAAAGAGGAATGACGTCGTGAGCGAATCAGGCCAGCCGGACGAGGGCCCGGCAGCGATCAAGGTCTTGGTCATCGATGACAGCAACACCATCCGCCGCAGCGCTGAGATCTTTCTCAAGCAGGGCGGCTACCAGGTCTTGCTGGCTGAAGATGGCTTTGATGCCTTGTCCAAGGTCAACGACCACGAGCCGAACGTCGTGTTCTGCGACATCCTCATGCCGCGTCTGGATGGCTATCAGACCTGCGCCATCATCAAGCGCAACCCAAAATTCGCCCGCACGCCGGTGATCATGCTGTCCTCCAAGGACGGGCTGTTCGACAAGGCAAGGGGTCGCATGGTCGGCTCGCAGGACTACCTGACCAAACCATTCACCAAGGACCAGTTGTTGCAGGCTGTCGCCATGTTCACCGCCGCGCCGCCCGAAGGCGGCCTGTGATGAACACCCTGAAATACCGCGCGACGCGTTGAGGACACCACACCATGCCCATCCAGACTATTTTGCTGGTCGATGACTCCCGGACGGAGCTGCACGTGCTCTCCGAATTGTTGACCAAGCGCGGCTACCTCGTGCGCACCGCCGAAAACGGCGAAGATGCCCTCAAGCGCCTGCAGGAAGACAAGATCGACCTGATCCTGATGGACGTGGTCATGCCCGGGCAGAACGGTTTCCAGCTCACCCGTGCAATCACGCGTGATCCGCTGTATGCCGACATCCCCGTGATCATCTGCTCCAGCAAGAATCAGGAAACCGACCGCGTGTGGGGCCTGCGCCAGGGCGCCAAGGATTACGTGGTCAAGCCGGTGAACCCGGACGAGCTGCTGTCCAAGATCCGGGCCTTCGGGTGATGCAGGCGCGACATGGCCAATAAGGAAGCCCTCAGGGAGCTGCAAAGTCGGCTGGCCGAACGCCTGAAGCTGGTGCGCGAGACCGCGCCCACCCGGAACTGGCTGGCCGTCGAGGCATCGGGCCACGGTTTTCTGCTGCCGCTGGATCAGGCGGGTGAGATTTTTTCGCTGGTGGCTTTGCAGCCGGTGCCGCACAGCGAGCCCTGGTTCCTGGGCGTGGGCAACCTGCGCGGGCAACTGCATGGCGTGGTGGACCTGGCCGCTTTCATTGGCCTGCCGCGCCGCGTTCAGATCGGCCCCGAAGGCGTGAGCCGGGACGCCGGGCGCCTGGTGGCGTTCAACGCCGGCCTGAACCTCAACACGGCCTTGCTGATCGACCGACTGGCGGGTTTGCGCCGCCCGTCGGAGTTGACGCAAGCCCCTGAGGCCGGCACGGGGCCGCGCCCGCATTTCGTCTCGGCTGAACTCAAGGATGCGCAAGGGCGTTCCTGGTTCGAACTGGATCTGGCTGCATTGGCCTCTGATGAGGCCTTCCTGAAAGTGGCCGCCTGATGTGCAGGCCGCTGTTTTTGGGTTTTGAAGATTACTGGAGCACTGCGCAATGAGCTTTCTGAGCCGTATCAAAGAACTGGGCATGTCTCGTGAAGAGGACGAGGTCCAGCCCGAGGCACTGGCCGCCGAAGGCATGGTGACATCAGACGGTGCGCAGACCGTGGACACCCAGTCGGCCACCAACACCGTCGGTGGCATCACCCAAGGCGAATCCATCATCTCCGAGGCAGCGCCTTCGGAGTTCCCGGCCGACTACAACGACACGCGCCTGCGTCCGGATGTCGACCTGCACGGCGACCAGTTGCCGCCCGAGCCCAAGACCGGCCTGCCTTTGATCGGTCATCTGAGCCTGGAGCGCCAGCAGCGCCTGCTGTTCGGTGCGGTGGGCGTGGGTGCCATCGGCCTGGTGATCAGCTCCTTCCTCGCCATCAATGCCGCCGACCGGCGCGCCACGCAGGCCGGTGCCACCGGTCAGGCGCTGATGCAGTCGCAACGTCTGGCCAAATCGGTGTCGCAGGCCCTGATTGGCCGCACGGCGGCTTTCGGCGAAGTGGCCGAGTCCTCCAAGGTGCTGGCGTCCAATGTGCACGGCCTGGCCCAGGGTGATTCGGCCTTGGGCATCGCCGAGGTGCCCGGTGGCGCCAAGGAAGTGCTCAAGCCACTGATCCCGCTGGTTGATCGCGCCGAGAAGAACGCCAACTTCGTGTTGCGCCAGCGCGAGATCCTGACCAAGGTGAGCCAGTCGCTGCGCGAAGTGAACAGCCACTCGTCCGACTTGCTGGACCTGGCCGAAGGCATCGCCACGACCAAGATTGAAAAGGGCGGCGTCTCGGTCGCCGAGCTGACCTCGCTGAACCAGTTGGTGATGCTGACGCAGCGGATCGGTAAATCCGCCAATGAATTCCTGACCGTGGAAGGCGTGTCCACGGAGGCCGTGTTCTTGCTAGGCAAAGACTTGAACGCCTTCAAGGAACTGGCCGAAGGGCTGGCCAACGGCAGCAAGGAATTGCAATTGCCGGGCACCAAAGACCCGGAAGTGCGCGAGCAACTCGATGCGCTCTTGAAATTGTTCGATCAGATGCGCGGTCAGTCGACCTACATCTTGAGCACCCTGCAAGGCCTGGTGGCCGCGCGTGATGCGCAGGTCAGCATCGTCGATGACAGCGAACCCTTGCGCAAGGGCCTGGAGCAGGTGCAGCGCCAGCTCTCGGGCGGCGCTGGCATCGGCGGGGTCAATGTGGCCTTGCTGCTGGTCTTCCTGGGCCTGGCTGGTGCGGCCGGTTACGGCCTGCTGCGCCTGTACATCACCGAACAGCGCCATCGTGCCCAGGTCGCTGAATTCCAGCGCCAGGAAGCCGAGCGCCAGGAGCGTGAAGCCAAGCGCGTCAACGACGCCAACCAGGCGGCCATTCTGCGGCTGATGAACGAGCTGCAACTCGTGGCCGAAGGCGACTTGACGCAACAAGCGACTGTGACCGAGGACATCACCGGTGCCATTGCCGACTCGGTCAACTTCACGGTCGAAGAGCTGCGCACGCTGGTGGCCCAGGTTCAGGGCACGGTGCTGCGGGTGTCCGAGACCACGGGTCACGTGGAATCGACCTCGACCGAACTGCTGGCGGCGTCTGATGAGCAGCTGAGAGAAATTCGCGAAACCGGCGAGTCCGTGCTGAACATGGCAGGCCGAATCAACGAGGTGTCGGCACAAGCCCAGCACTCCGCTGAAGTGGCCCGCCAATCGCTGGACGCAGCCGACACGGGCCTGAAGGCCGTGCAGGATGCCATCGGCGGCATGAACACCATCCGCGAGCAGATCCAGGAAACCTCCAAGCGCATCAAGCGACTGGGCGAATCGTCGCAGGAGATCGGTGAAATCACCGAGCTGATTTCCGACATTACCGAGCAGACCAATGTGCTGGCCTTGAACGCCGCCATTCAAGCGGCATCGGCCGGTGAGGCGGGACGAGGCTTCTCCGTGGTGGCCGAAGAAGTGCAGCGCCTGGCCGAACGTTCGGCCGACGCGACGCGCCAGATTGCCGCCCTGGTGCGCACCATTCAAACCGACACGCAAGATGCAGTGGGCGCCATGGAGCGCTCCACGCAGAAGGTGGTTGAAGGGGCCCGACTGTCCGATGCGGCCGGTACCGCGCTGAACGACATTGACCGCGTGTCACGCCGTCTGGCCGAGCTGATTCAAGAGATCTCGACCCAGGCGCTGCGCGAAGCGGCATCGGCCAACGTGGTGGTCACCAACATCCAGCACATTTTTGCGGTGACCGAGCAGACCGGCGATGGCACCCGCTCGACCGCGCACCTGGTGCGTGAACTGTCCCGGACTGCGGATGAACTCCAGCAGTCGGTGTCTCGATTCAAGATTGCTTAAATCACACTGATGGACAGCCACAACGCTTCAACGATGTCGGACGACCTCAGCGCGCTGGCGTGGGTTCACGAGGAACTCCGCAAATCGCTCGAGACGGCCCACAAGGCCCTCAACCGCAGCCTCAAGGATGCGGCGGTGACGGGTTTTTCCGACACGGACGCGCTTGATCCGGCGGTGCTGCGCTCGGCGCGCCAGCAGATCCACCAGGGTGTGGGGGCGCTGGAGCTGGCGGGCCTGCCCGCCGGGGCCATGCTGCTGCGCGCCAGCGAAGCGCTGGTGCAGCGTTATGTCACGCGTCCGCAGTCGATCAATGAAGAGGGCGTTCGGGCGATTGAATCGGCATCGTTTGCCTTGCTGGATTTGATCCGCCGCCGACTGGCGGGCAAAACGGTGTCCGTGCTGGCGTTGTTTCCTCAGTACGAAGCCTTGAATGATCTGGCCGGTCATGAGTTGGCCAGGCCGTCCGACCTGTGGGTGCACGAGTGGCCGGCCGTCTCGCTGGAGGTGCCGATGGCGCCGCCGGCGGGTGTCGAGCCGCGCGCGGTGGACACCGAAGCGGTCTCCGATTTCGAAACAGCCTTGCTGCGCCTGCTGCGCGGCGGCCAGCACAGCGATGCCGTGCCCCTGGTGCAGTTGTGCGGTGAGCTCGCAGCCGGTGCCACGGCCCGGCAAGCGCACCGCGAATCGGCCACCTGGGTGCTGGCCTATGGCTTCCTCCAGGCACTGGCCGACGAGCGTTTGCCGCTGAGCTTGCACGTCAAGCGTGTGCTGTCGGCTTTGCTCAGCCAGTTGCGTGTGTTGGCCAAGGGCCAGGGCTTGCCATCCGACCGCCTGGCGCATGAGTTGCTGTTCTTCTGCGCCCAGGCCGCATCGGCCCCGGCTTCGTCTTTGGGCGAGCCCGGGCACGACAGCGTGCTCGATCGTCTGCGCAGTGCCTTCAAGCTGAGCGCCCACCATCCGGTTGATTTGACGCGCCCCTCTTTGGGCCGGGTCGATCCTGCGTGGGTTGTTCAAGCGGTTAAGCGGGTGGGTGCAGCCAAGGAAGGCTGGTCCAGCGTCGCCGCGGGCGAGACCTTGCGCCTGGGCGGCTTGTCCGAGCAATTCTCCTTGGTGGCCGATTCGCTCTCGCGCCTGTACCCCCATGGCGACGAGCTGGCGCGCGCCTTGGTCCGTGCTGCGGATGACGTGGTGCACAGCGGCCAGGCCCCAGCGGCCACGCTGGCCATGGAAGTGGCCACCAGCCTGCTGTACCTGGAGGCCTCGCTCGACGAAGGTGAATTCGACCAAGCGCATGAGCGTGACCGCATCCACCGCATGGCCGAGCGCATCGACGCCGTCGCAGTCGGTGAGGCGGCCGAGCCGCTGGAGCCGTGGATGGAAGCGCTGTACCGGCAGGTGTCGGACCGCAACACCATCGGCAGTGTGGTGCAGGAACTGCGCACGACCCTGGGCGCCTGCGAGAAGAGCATCGACCAGTTTTTCCGCGACCACGAGAATCCGCTGCACCTGCGCGACACGCACACGCAACTGCAATCCATCAAGGGCGTGCTGGCCGTGCTGGGCCTGGACGCTGCCGCCCACGCCGTGGCCCGCATGCGTGCCGATGTGGACGCCTTGCTGTTGCCCGAGACCAACCTCGAAGAAGCCGCCCACGCCGGCGTGCACGACCGCCTGGCCTCCAACCTGGGTGCCATCGGCTTCCTCGTCGATCTGCTGGCCGTGCAACCGGCTCTGGCCAAGAGCCTGTTCGTCTTCAACGAAGACACCGGCATCCTGGCGCCCATCATGGGCCGCCGCAGCAACGCGGGCGATCCGCAGGCCGACCCCATTGAGGTGATGGCGCGCCCGGCCGAGCAGGTCGAGCGTGTGCGCACCCAGGAAGTCGCCGAGATCCTGGTCGAATCTGCCACGCGCGATGATGTGGACATGGCCACGCTGTCCGATGAGTTGCAGCACTTGGCCAATACGCCTTTGGTGCTGGACCAGCCCGAACTGGCCGCCAATGTGGCCACGGCCCAGGCCGCGATGGAACGCGCCGCCGGCAGCCAGGACGATGCGACTCAATCTCAGGCTCGGGAAGAAGTGGTCGCGGCGCTGACGCAGTTCGTCAACACCGTGAACGAGCCTGCGCCCGTGGCATCGGCCCTGACCGAACCCATGTTGCTGGGCGTCATGCAGGAGCCCTTGCTGCCCGGCATCCCGCACCAGACCTCCGTGGCCACTGGCCTGGAGGAAGACGACGAGATGCGAGGCATCTTCATCGAAGAGGCCCAGGAAGTCCTGGCCGATGCGAAGGCCTCGCTGGACGAGCTGACGCATCAAAGCGATGGCCTGGGTGCGTTGACGACGCTGCGCCGCGCTTTCCACACGCTCAAGGGCAGCTCGCGCATGGTCGGGCTCAATGAGTTCGGCGAAGCGGCTTGGGCCTTCGAGCAGCTCTACAACGGTTGGCTGGCCTCGCAGAAGCCCGCGAGCAGCGACTTGATCGGCCTGACAGCTGAAGCCTTGACCCACCTGGACAGCTGGGTGACCGATGTGCTGGCCCATGCCGATTCGAACCGCTCGGCCCAGGGCCTGGTGGCCGCTGCCACGGCATTGCGCGAGCATGGCCAGCGCCTGCCGGTGGTGGACCAGGCTGTGGCGATCACGACGGAATCTGCGCACCTTGAGGAAGCGCCTGGCGACGTCCTGGATCACATCACCCTGGACCTGGGCGCAGGTGACATCTTCCGCGAGCCTGCCGGACAGGACAAACCGCCTTTCTCCGACACGCACCCGGCGGGTTTCTCCGACACGCATCCCTCGGGCTTTGCGGACTTCGATTCGCCCGATTTCACGGACACGCATCCGTCCGAACCCGGCGCCCTGGACGAGCTGGACCTGGCCTTGGACGAGGCGGTGCTCAAACCGATCGACTTGAGCGTGCCTGTGTTGACGCAAGAGGCATCGGCTGAAGAGGCCGAGCATGCCGACCTGTCCGAGCTGACCTTGCCGCTGGACCTGGAAGACGGGCTCGTGGTATCGACCGAGCCTGAGGCCGACATGAGTGCCGAGTCGGTGATCGACTTGCCCGATCTGCAACTCGACCTGCGCGATGAAGCCGAACCCATCGGGTTGGATGAGGTGTTGGATGCGCCAGTGTCTGCACATGCCGACATTGACGCCGACACGGACCTTGACGCTGATGCCCACATCACGGCCAGCACAGAGGGTGTCATCCCGGCGGCCGACACCACCGAGCCAGAAAACGTCGACGATCAGATCAAGGTCATCGGTCCGCTGCGCATCAGCATCCCGCTGTTCAACATCTTCCTCAATGAGGCGGACGAACAATCGCGCCGCCTGAGTGTGCTCCTGAGCGAGTGGGCGCTGGAATGCCACCGCCCAGTGGGTGACGAAGCCGGGGCCCTGGCGCATTCCCTGGCCGGCAATTCCGGCGCGGTGGGCTACACCGACCTGTCCTCGCTGGCTCGCCTGCTGGAGCATGCCCTCATCAAATCGCAATTGCTGGGCAGCGGCGATGCCGACACGGCCCAGCTGTTCAACGATGCCGCCGAAGAGGTCCGCCGCCTGTTGCATCAATTCGCTGCAGGCTTCCTCAAGGTTCCGGCGGAGGAGCTGCTATCCCGCCTGACTGATTTCGAGGGGATGGCCGCCCAGCGCCTGGAAGCGCGCAGCCTGGGGCTGGATCAGAGCAGTCGCAGCCACCTTCGCCTGGTTCGCCCTGCGTCCGCCGAGGAGCCTGGCCTGGATGAGCCTGTTGGGGCTGACGTGCCTGCCGATGAAGCGCCGCCGGCCAGCGATGAACCCGTGGCTGAATCGACGCTTCTGGAGGCAGAGTCTGCCCCGGCATTGGACGCTGAGCCAGCGTCAGATCAGGCGCCGATCTTGGATGCGCCAGCACCCCAGGTTGTCCAAGAGCCCCAAACCGAAACCTCGTTCGAAGAAGACACCAGCGCCACCAGCCCGGTGCCGCTGGGCCTGCCCGAGCTGCGCCCCCTGGCGCCTTTGCCTGACCTGTCCAAGCTCAGCCTGAGCGGCCAAGTCGAGGGCACGGACCTGGGCGATGACGCCGACATCGATGTCCACGATGCCATCGACGCCGATCTTTTCCCGATCTTCGAAGAAGAAGCGCTGGAGTTGTTGCCGCAACTGTCGGGCGATCTGCGCCACTGGGTGGCCGAGCCCGAGCGCCGTGACTGGGCCGAGGCCTGCATGCGCAGCCTGCACACCTTCAAGGGCGGTGCCCGTCTGGCGGGGGCGATGCGTCTGGGCGAGCTGGCTCACCGCATGGAGTCGGCCATCGAGCAATTGTCCGCGCGTCAGTTCCTGGCGGCCCATGACCTGGAAGGCGTGCAGGCCCGTGTGGACGTCTTGCTGGAAGTGTTTGAGTCCTTGCGTGGCCGCGATTTCAGCGTCACGCCTGTCGTGTCCGAGCCGACGTTGCCAAGCAGCGCTTTTGCCGATTTGCTGGCGCAGGACGCGCAGTTCTCGCCGCCTTCAGCCCAAGTGCTGGCCTCCATGCCCGAGACGGCCCAAACCGGCGAAGGCGATGGCGAGGCCGCCGCAGCACCTGCCGTGGCGCCTGTCGATTGGCACAGCCTCAGCGGGCGTTTCCGCCGCACGGCCGTGGCCGCAGCGCTTGATCCGGTCAACAGTGCCGGCTCGATGGTGCGCGTCAAACCACGCCTGCTCGACCGCCTGGTCAACCACGCCGGCGAGGTCAGCATTGCACGCACCCGATTGTCTTCGCAGATGCAGCAGATGCACGGCTCCGTGCTCGATCTGACGGACAACCTGGAGCGCTTGCGCCAGCAGTTGCGCGACATCGAACTGCAAGCCGAGACCCAGCTCAGCACCCGCCTGGAAGCGGCTCGCGCCAGCCAGCAGGAGTTCGATCCGCTGGAGTTCGACCGGTACACGCGCTTCCAGGAGCTCACGCGCATGATGGCCGAGTCCGTCAATGACGTGGCCACTGTGCAGCGCGGTCTGATCCGCAACCTGGAGACGGCCGAAGACCAGTTGGCCGCTCAATCGCGCCTGACCCGTGACATGCAGGAAGACCTGCTGCGCACCCGCATGGTGGAGTTCGACGGCTTGTCTGACCGGCTCTACCGCGTGGTGCGCCAAGCGGCCAAGGAAACCGGCAAGCAGGTCCGCCTGGACATCGTCGGTGGGCAGACGGAAGTCGACCGGGGCGTGCTCGATCGCATGACCGGCGCGTTCGAACACCTGCTGCGCAACTGCATCACGCACGGCATCGAATCGCCCGAGCAGCGCCAGAAGCTGGGCAAAGACCCCATGGGCGCGATCATCGTGTCCGTGCATCAGGAAAGCAATGAAGTCAGCCTGGAGTTCCGGGACGATGGCGCTGGCCTGGACCTGGACCGCATCCGCGCCAAGGCGCAGGCCACCGGTCTGATCAAGCCTGATGCGCAACCAACGGACGAGGAGCTCTCGCAGCTCATCTTCACGGCGGGCTTTTCTACCGCCGATGCCGTCACCGAACTGGCCGGGCGCGGCATCGGCATGGACGTGGTCCGCTCCGACGTCGCTGCCATGGGCGGGCGAATCGAAACGGCCACGGCCAAGGGCGAGGGCACCAGCTTCAAGCTCATGCTGCCCTTGACCACGGCGGTGACCAAGGTGGTCATGGTGCGCTGCGGCGACATGATCGCTTCCATCCCGACCAACCTGATCGAACTGGTGCGCCGTGTGCGCCAGGAAGAGCTGGACCAGGCCTACTCGTCCGGCAGCATCGGCTTTGGCGGCGCGGCCATTCCCTTCTTCTGGATGGGCTCACTGGTGCAGCACAGCCCGCGCGGTGTGCTGGAAGGCCGCTCCATCCCGCTGGTGATCGTGAAATCGGCGCAGCAGCGTGTGGCCTTGCACGTCGATGAAGTGCTGGGCAACCAGGACGTGGTCGTCAAGAACCTGGGTGTGCAGCTTTCACGCGTGCCAGGCTTGGCGGGCATGACCCTGCTGGCCTCCGGGGCGATTTCGCTGATCTACAACCCCGTGGCCTTGGCCACTTTCTATGGCACGCAAGCCCATGAATGGGCGCGTCGCAACCCGGTGGGGCAAGCGGCCAACGAGAGCCCTGCGCTGGCAGCCAAGCCAGTGGCGCCACTGGTGCTGGTGGTCGATGATTCGCTCACCGTGCGCCGCGTGACCCAGCGCCTGCTGACCCGTGAGGGTTACCGCGTCACCCTGGCCAAGGACGGTCTGGATGCGCTGGAAAAGCTCGCCGAAGAAACCCCGATGGTGGTGCTCTCGGACATCGAGATGCCGCGCATGGACGGCTTCGACCTGGTGCGCAACCTGCGCAACGACGCGCGCTGGCGGCACATCCCCATCGTGATGATCACCTCGCGCATTGCGCAAAAGCACCGTGACTACGCCATGGAGTTGGGCGTCGATCATTACCTGGGCAAGCCTTACAGCGAAGAAGAATTGCTGAGGCTCGTGGTGTCTTACACCCGAGAGGCGTCGGCGAAGGACGAGGTCGGGGTTTAACGCGGTCTGGGCAACGCGTCGAAGCGGGATGAGGCATCATGTGCCTCATCAACAACCTTCAGCGTGGAGTTTCTCAGCGGTGTCTTTGAGTGCCATGGACCACCTCGTCGGGCTGACGGCCCTGCGGGACCGTGATCAGCTTGACCTGGCACTGACTCAAGTGCTGACCGAGCTGTATGCGGCCCGCATGGTGGGCATCTACCGCATCGCCCGAGACAAACAGGGGCAGGAGCGCTGGTTGCGTGGTGCTGAACTGTTGCAGGGTCAATCCATCCAGGCCGACCCCCACTGGGCTGACATGGACGAGCTCCCTCTACTGGAGGATTTTCCGCTGCGCCAGGACGCCTTGAACGACCAGTTGTTCATGCAGGTGCCTGTACCCGCTGGTGGGCCGGGCGCATGGCTGACGGTGATGCCCATGATGCGTGACACCTTCCATTCGGGCGTGGTGGAGCTGCACACGGACCAGCCTCTGTCGATCGCACAAGTCCAGGCGCTGGGATCTTTCTTGAACGTGGTTCACAACCACCAGTGCTTGTTGGACACCAGTCAGCGCGATCCTCTGACGGGTCTGCTCAATCGACAGACTTTTGACGCCACATTCCTGGGGGCGTCACTGCCGGCCACGGTCGTGCCGGAAGAGGTGTCCGAGCGGCGCAAGTTGGTGGGTGACACCTGGTGGATGGGCGTGGTGGACATTGATCACTTCAAGACCGTGAACGACCGCTTCGGCCACCTGATCGGCGATGAGGTGCTGGTGCTCGTGGCCCGCCTCATGCGCCAGACTTTCCGTCAATACGACCGGCTTTTCCGATTTGGCGGCGAGGAGTTCGTCGTCATGGTGCGTTGCCCGCTGGAAAGCGGCGCGCTCATGGCCTTTGAGCGCTTGAGGAACACCATGCAGACCTATGCCTTCCCGCAGGTCGGCCAGGTGACGGTCAGCGTCGGCGTGACCGAGGTTCGCGCCGTGGATGCCCCCAGCGCGGCGTTCTCTCGGGCCGACGAAGCCGTCTATCAAGCCAAGCACCAGGGCCGCAACCGGGTGCTCAGCCATACTGATCTCCTGGCGAAGGGCGTGTTGGAAAGCGCCTCGCATGAGGGTGATGTCGAGCTGTTTTAGCCGGGCGCTTTGACCACGGCATAGCGCGCCAGGGTCTCGGCGCGGGCCTCGTCATGCTGCACGATGGGCTGGGGATAGTCCCGACCGATGACGACATCCGGTGCGGCCGCCAGGTCGATCGGACGCGCCAGCCAGGGCGCGTGAAGCGCGCGGTCGGGCAGGGCGGCCAGCTCGGGGACATAGCGGCGGATGAAGCGCCCTTGCGCGTCGAATTTCTCGCTCTGGCTGATGGGGTTGAAGATGCGGAAATAGGGCTGTGCATCGCAGCCACTGGATGCTGCCCACTGCCAGCCGCCGTTGTTGGCCGCCAGGTCGAAGTCGATCAGCTTCTCGGCGAAATAACGCTCGCCCCAGCGCCAGTCGATGCCCAGGTCCTTGATCAGAAAGCTGGCCGTGACCATGCGCAGGCGGTTGTGCATGTAGCCGGTCTGGTTGATCTGGCGCATGGCAGCGTCGACCAGCGGGTAGCCCGTGCGCCCCTCGCACCAAGCCGCGAAATGCGCCTTGGCCTGAGCACCGTGCGCCCACTTGATGCGGTCGTAATCCGGCTTGAAAGCATGGCCCACCACGTGAGGGTGATGGAACAAGATCTGGTGATAAAAATCGCGCCAGATCAACTCGGACAGCCACACCTGTGCACCGCGTGAGCCCCGTTGAGCCCGCGCCCAGGCCAGGCGCGCCAGTTCGCGGACGCTGACCGTGCCAAAGCGCAGGTGGGTCGAGAGGTAGCTGGGGCCTTTGACCCCCGGGAAATCGCGCGTTTTGTCGTAATCGTCGATGCGGGTGAGGAAGTCATCCAGCAAGGTCCGCGCGCCGCTCATGCCGGCGGGTACTTTCAAATCATCTGGGCGTTCGAAGCCGATGTCGTTCAACGTGGGCACGTGGCCATGGCCAGCGACTTTGGCGGGCATGGGCGCCAGGTGCTGCGCATGCGCCTCGATCGGGTAGGCCTTGAGATAAAACGGATCGGACACCTTTTTGAGCCAGGCATTCTTGTAGGGCGTGAAGACGCTGTAGGGGTTGTTTTGCAGCGTGAGCACCTCGTCGCGCTCGAACACCACCACGTCTTTGGAGGTGAACAGGGCGGCGCCAACATCGCTCAGGCGTCCGCGCACGGCGGCATCGCGCGCCAGGGCGTCTGGCTCATCGTCATGGTTGGCGTAGACGGCCTGCACGCCGAGCTCGGCGGCCAGGCGGGGGATTTCATCCAGCGCCTGGCCGTGGCGGACGATGAGCCCACTGCCGTGCGACAGGGCGGCCAAGCCTTCGCGCAACTCGACCAGACTCTCGCGGATGAATTCGACCCGGCGATCCTGCCGTGGCAAGGGATCGAGGATGTCGGTGTCGAACACGAAGGCGCACCACACCCGGCGGGCGCTTTTGAGCGCGTGGTAAAGGGCGGCATGGTCCTGGCATCGCAAATCCCGGCGAAACCACACGAGGGCACTGTCAATCTTGGCGGTCATCTTGAGGCACGGGCGTGCAGAGGGTTCCTGGGGCGACTAAAATCGGCGGCCATGCAACCTAAGCCCCCGATGAACCTCACCAACCAGTTCCTCATTGCCATGCCAGGGATGGCGGATGGCAACTTCGCTGGCGCGGTGGTGTACATGTGCGAGCATACCGAACATGGCGCACTGGGGCTGGTCATCAACCGCCCGGTCGAGATCGATGTCAAGGCCTTGTTCGACAAGGTGGACCTGACCCTGGAGCGCGAGGACCTGCTGGCTACACCGGTCTACCTCGGCGGTCCGGTGCAGACCGAGCGCGGGTTCGTGCTGCACGAGCAACTCGACGAGGAGGGCGGTCACTACAGTTCCAGCCTGAAGATCCCTGGTGGGCTGGAGATGACCACCTCGCGCGATGTGCTGGAAGCCATGGCCAGCGGCGCCGGCCCCCGTAAAGTTTTCATCAGCCTGGGTTATTCGGGCTGGAGCGCAGGCCAGTTGGAAGAAGAGCTCGCGCGCAACGGCTGGCTGACCGTCGATGCTGAGCGCGCCATCATTTTCGACACGCCGGTCGAGGACCGCTACGACCAGGCCTTGTCCCTGCTGGGCATCAACCGCCAGTTCCTCTCCGCCCAGGCGGGCCACGCATGAGCGATCGCCCCCTGAGTTACCTGGCCTTCGATTTCGGGATCAAGCGCGTGGGCGTGGCCTGCGGCAACAGCCTGATGCGCCAGGCCCAGCCTTTGCGCACCGTGGCGGCCGAGGGCGATGCCCGCTTCGTGCAGATCAAGAAGCTGATCGACGAATGGCAACCCGATGCCCTGGTGGTGGGCGTGCCCTTCCACCCCGATGGCGCCGAGCATGAAATCACCCTGCGTGCGCGGCGTTTCGCGCGCCAGCTCGACGGGCGCTTTCACCTCAAGGTGCACGAGGTCGACGAGCGCTATTCCAGCGTCGAGGCCGAACGTGATGATCCACAAGATCTCGATTCGGCCGCCGCGGCCGTCATCCTTCAACAGTTCTTCCACGAAAACCCATGAGCGCCCCACAAGCATCCCTGCAGCTCGATGCCGAGCAGCTCTACACCGTCCTGCGCCAGGGCGTGCAGCGGCTCGTGCAGCCCGAGACCATCCTGGTGGGTGTGTGGTCGGGCGGCGCCTGGCTGGCTGAGCGCTTGCAGCGTGATCTGGCCTTGAGCGAGCCGGTCGGGCAGATCTCCTCGGCCTTGCACCGCGACGATTTCAGCCGCCGTGGCATGGCCGTCTCGCGCGAGGCCACACAACTGCGCTGCGAGATCGAAGGCCGCCACGTGATGCTGGTCGATGACGTGCTCTACACCGGCCGCACCACGCGGGCCGTCATCAACGAGCTGTTCGACTACGGCCGGCCCGCCAGCGTGACCCTGGTGGTGCTGGTGGACCGTGGCGGGCGAGAGCTGCCCATCGAGCCGGCTTTTTCTGCTGCGCGCATCACCTTGCCGTCCGAGGAGCGTGTCTCCCTGGCGCGTGACGACGTCGGCCTGCTGACTTTCCAATTCGAGAGGGTTTGATGAAACGACGAAACCCCCAGCTCAACCAGCATGGCGAGTTGATTCACCTGCTGTCCACCGAAGGTCTGCCGCGCGATGTGATCCACCAGATCCTGGACACGGCCGGCACCTTCGTGAGCGTGAACGACCGCGAGGTCAAGAAGATCCCGCTGCTGCGCGGCAAGAGCGTGTTCAACCTCTTCTTCGAGAACAGCACGCGCACGCGCACGACCTTCGAGATCGCGGCCAAGCGCCTGAGCGCCGACGTGATCAACCTGGACATCGCCCGCTCGTCCACCGCCAAGGGTGAGAGCCTGCTGGACACCATCGCCAACTTGAGCGCCATGCATGCCGACATGTTCGTGGTGCGCCATGCCGAGTCCGGCGCGCCCTACCTGATCGCCCAGCATGTGGCGCCGCACGTGCACGTGGTCAACGCCGGTGACGGCCGCCACGCGCACCCGACGCAGGCACTGCTGGACATGTACACGATCCGGCACTACAAGAAGGATTTCACCAACCTGACCGTGGCCATCGTGGGCGACATCGTGCACTCGCGCGTGGCCCGTTCCAACATCCATGCGCTGACCACCTTGGGCGTGCCAGAAGTCCGGGTGGTGGGCCCGCGCACCCTGGTGCCCGGCGACCTGCGCGAGATGGGCGTGCGCGTCTGCCACGACATGGCCGAAGGCATCAAAGGCGCCGACGTGATCATCATGCTGCGCCTGCAAAACGAGCGCATGGCCGGCGGCATGCTGCCCAGCTCCGGCGAGTTTTTCAAGGAGTTCGGTTTGACACCCGCCAAGCTGGCGCTGGCCAAGCCCGACGCCATCGTCATGCACCCCGG
>CANBUA010000073.1 GCA_947372535.1 Burkholderiales bacterium | reverse complement strand
AATCGACATCAAAATCCTGGACAGCCGCCTCAATGACAACTTGCCCGCCTACGCCACGCCGGGCAGCGCCGGACTGGACCTGCGGGCCTGCCTGGACGCGCCGCTGACCCTGCAGCCCAATGCCTGGCAACTGGTGCCCACCGGCATCGCGATCCACCTGGGTGACCCCAACTTCGCCGCGCTGATCTTGCCGCGTTCCGGCCTGGGCCACAAACACGGCATCGTGCTGGGCAACCTGGTGGGGCTGATCGATTCAGACTACCAGGGCCCGCTCATGGTCAGCTGCTGGAACCGGGGCAGCACGCCCTTCACCATCGAGCCCATGGAGCGCATCGCCCAGCTCGTGATCGTGCCCGTGGTGCAGGCGCACTTTCGGGTGGTCAAGGAATTTGGCGAAGGCACCGAACGGGGTGAGGGCGGTTTCGGCTCGACCGGCAAGGGCTGAACTCAATGCAGCAAGGCGCCCGGGGGTGGGCTGTCGTCTTCATCGTCTTCGTCGTCCTCTGACGAGTCGCCACCATCCCGTGACACGCTGAAAATCGATTGAGCCACCGAGCCTTGCTCGACTTCGCCCTCGGAGGCCTCGCGCACGTCCATCACCTTGAGGTCCAGCTTGAGCGCCAGTCCGGCCAGCGGGTGGTTGCCGTCGAGCACCACATGGGTGTCGTAGACCTCCGTGACGGTGTAGACCACGTCAAGCGGCATGTCGGGCGTCTGGGCGCCTTCAGGCGGCCCTTCGAACTGCATGCCTTCTTCGACCGACTCATGGAAGATGTCACGGCTCTCGAAGAAGACCAGCTCGCTGTGGTAATCGCCAAAAGCGTGCTCGGGCTCCAGAAAAAGATCGGCTTGGAAGCCGATGGTCTGGCCCAACAAAGCCTCTTCGACCTTACTCAGTAAATCGTGGCCGCCGAAGAAAAACTCCATGGGCTCGTTCAGCTCATCGATGAGGTCTCCCTGCGCGTCCTCGAGACGCCAGGTCAGACTCACCACACAGGGGTTGCGAATGTCCATGCCGCGATCATCTCACGAGCACAATGTCGACCCATGACAAGACCCATCGCTTCCGCCCGTAAAAAATCCGCTTCGACCTCGGCCCCTGCCGTCAATGCGGCCTCGCCCTTGAGCGAGCCCCTGACCTTGCTCGGCGGCCTGTCGCCCGAAACCTTCATGGCGCAGCACTGGCAGAAAAAGCCTTTGCTGATCCGCCAGGCCGTGCCCGGCGTGCAGCCGCCCTTGAGCCGTGCCGCGCTGTTCGAGTTGGCAGGCAGTGAGGAGGTCGAATCCCGGTTGATCGTGCGTGAGGTGGCGTCTGCCGCCGGCAAACCTGGCACCAAGGCATCCAAAGCCGCTGCCAAGCCGGAATGGACGATGCGCCAAGGTCCCTTGAACCGCCGCGCGATCCCCAAGCTGGATCAGCCCCAATGGACGCTGTTGGTGCAGGGCCTGGATCTGCATGTGCCTGCGGCTCACGAGCTGCTCAAGCAATTCCGCTTCGTGCCCGATGCGCGGCTGGACGATGTGATGATTTCTTATGCCACCGAGGGCGGTGGCGTGGGGCCGCATTTCGACTCTTACGATGTCTTCCTGCTGCAGGTGCAGGGCAGCCGCCGCTGGCGCATCGGGCCGCTCAAGGACGCCACCTTGCAAGAAGGCATGCCGCTCAAGATCCTGAGCCATTTCGAGCCGGAAGAGGAATGGCTGCTTGAGCCTGGCGACATGCTTTATTTGCCGCCGCAATGGGCTCATGACGGCATCGCTGAAGGCGGCGAGTGCATGACCTGCTCGATTGGTTTCAGGGCGCCTCAAGCCGGTGGTCTGGCGGCGGAGATCCTCAATCGCGTGGCCGAGAACATCGGGCCCGAGATGGCGCAGCTCTATCAAGATCCGGGTCAGAGTGCCTGCTTGCGTCCGGCCATGGTGCCCCAATCCCTGTTGGACTTTGCCGTGCAGGCCGTGACGCAGGCCCTGCGCGATCCGGCCCAGATGCAATCGGCGCTGGGCGAGGTGTTGACCGAGCCCAAGCCCAAGGTCTGGTTCGAGATGGGCGAGCCTTTACCGCCTGGTGTGGGTGTGGTGCTGGATGCCCGTACACGGATGATGTATGACGACCAGCGTGTTTTCGCCAATGGCGAATCCTGGCTGGCTGCAGGGGATGATGCGGAGCTGCTGAGGCAACTGGCTGATGCCCGTCAATTGACGGCGGCCGAGGTCAAGCTGGCCAGCACCGACGTACGCGAACTGTTGGACCAGTGGTCAGAAGATGGCTGGCTGCACGCGCATAAATGATGTTATTTAGCAACGCTATCAGAAGCCCCGATGTAGAGGGTCCTCCGCCTTTATAGGGAATTGCCCGAAGCGGCATATAATTGCGGGCTGAATGAGGTGAATCTCTCAGATGCGCCGCATCCAAAGCCTTTCGTCTCACAAGTTTTGAGGTTGTGGTTTTCACAGCCCCATGTCCATTTCGTTTTACTGACATCTCTTTGAGGATACAAGCATGAAAAAGTCGCTCCTGCTGGCATCGTTGATCGCCGCCATGGCCCTGGCCGCTTGCGGCAAGAAGGCTGAAGACGCCGCCGCCGGCGCTGCTTCCGCCGCTTCTGAAGCCGCTTCGGCTGCTACCGAATCGGCTTCGGCCGCTATGGAAGCCGCTTCCGGTGCTGCTTCTGCCGCTACTGAAGCTGCTTCGGCCGCTGTTGACGCCGCTTCGGCTGCTGTTGCTGCTGCTTCGGAAGCCGCTTCGATGCCTAAGTAATCTCTTCCCAGAGATTAAAAGAAAGCCGTCCGGGTTCGCCCGGGCGGCTTTTTTCATGGGTTTGCTGAATATCGATTGACCCATCGATCGGATCAACCTCTATCACCCAGCAAAAAGCCCGGCATGCCGGGCTTTGCTGTTTCTACGGCTGAGATGGTGGGCGGCCATCGACAATGGATCGCCCGCGAGCACGTCATCTCATCTGGCCGACATCATCATTCCAGATTGCCGGAAAGCATCTTGGCCACTTCGCGGCCACTGCTGCTGTCCGCAGGCTTGCCATCGCTGGTCTGAACGGACACGGTGGTGTCCGCACCTTGCGGGGCCAGTTGCAGGCGATAGCGGGTGAGCGTGTCGCTGCTGGTCTTGCTGCTGCCAAACCAACCAAAGACCTTGTCCATCAAGCCAGGCTTGTTGGCGTCCTGCTGCGAGGCCAGGCGCACTTCATAGACGCCCTTGCTGCGGTCCCGGTCTTCCACGGTGAAGCCACCGCGGTCCAGCGCCAGGCCCACGCGGCGCCAGGCTTGCTCGAAATCACCGGTGATGGCCACGCTCAGACCATCGGATTGCAAGCGGGCCCGAGGTGCGGTCGTCGCTGCCGTCTTGCCGCCGCTGGCGGTCACGGCTTGCGCTGCTTCTTTGGTGGCGCCCAGCTTGACCATCAGGCGGGACAGCATCTTGGCTTCCAACTCAGGGTCATTGGGGCGCGCCTTCCAGGTGGTCTGCTCTTTTTTGCTGTCCGTGTAGACCTCTTGCAGGCCGCGGTGGCTGATGTAGATCTCACTGCCACGCGCCGTGCGTTCCACGCGGGTGCGGAACTGGTCCCGCTCGCCCGTGTCGTACAGGTTGTCCAGAACCTTGCCCATCAATTGGCGCAGGCCATCCTGGTTGAGATTGGCGCGGTTTTCATTCCACGCCGTTTCCATCTCGCCGCTCTTGGCCTGGTCCACGGTCAACTCGAAGCCGTTGTCGAGCCAGAAGTCGCGCACGCTTTGCCAGATCTGCTCGGGCGGCTGGTCTACCGACAACCAGCGCACCTGGCCTTCCCGCTCCAGCGTCACGCCGCCGACGGATTTGGCCGCGACTGCCGTGGACTGCGTTGCATTGACAGGTTGGGTCTGGTTGAAGTTCGTTGCGGTGACCGTGCCTGGTGTGGACAAGGCATACCGGCCCTGGCCACTCAGTTGCGTCAGGTCGGGTGGGACTTCGAGCGTGACCGATTTGCTGCCGCTGCTGCGGTAGTCGAGCTTGTCGCCGTTGACGAGGTTGCTGACAGACGAGCAACCGGCCGTCATGGCCACCAGAGCGCAGGCGGAGGACAGGATTGCCAGCCGGCCAAAGACGTGAGAAGTGGGCATGGTCATCGGGGTCGAGGGTCCGTGAGAAAGGGTGAAACGCTGATCGTCAGGATGCGGCATCGCCATCACAGCACGCCGCTGTCGCGCAGGGCGGCTTCGACGATGGGCTGAGCGGCCGCCGACAGCGGCGTCAAGGGCAGGCGCATGGCGCCACCAGCCCTGCCCATGCGGGCCAGGGCCCACTTGACGGGGATGGGGTTGGGTTCGGTGAACAGGTGCTTGTGCAAAGGCAGCAGCTGCATGTGCAGCTCGACCGCGCGTTTGGTGTCGCCCGCCATGGCGGCCTTGCAGAGCTCGTGCATGCCTTTGGGCGCCACATTGGCCGTCACGCTGACGTTGCCATGGCCGCCCAACAGCATCAGGGCCACGGCGGTGGGGTCATCGCCAGAGTAGATGCCAAAGCCTTTGGGCGCCTGTTTGATCAGCCAGGCAGCACGCTCCAGGTTGCCAGTGGCTTCCTTGACGCCGATCACGCCGGGCAGGGTGGCTGCGCGCAAGATGGTCTCTGGCGCCATGTCCGCCACGGTGCGGCCGGGCACGTTGTAGAGCATCGTCGGGATGTCCACAGCCTCGGTGATGGCCTTGAAGTGCAGGTAGATGCCTTCTTGCGTGGGCTTGTTGTAGTAGGGGACGACTTGCAGGGTGCAGTCGGCGCCGACCTTCTTGGCAAAGCGGCTGAGCTCGATGGCTTCGGCGGTGGAGTTGGCGCCAGCGCCAGCCATCACGGGCACGCGCCCGGCGCATTGCTCGACCGCGATGCGGATGATTTCGCAGTGCTCCTCCACGGACACCGTGGGCGACTCGCCCGTGGTGCCGACCACGCCGATGCAGTCGGTGCCTTCGGCGATGTGCCAGTCGATCAGCCGGCGCAGGGTGTCGTAATCCACGCTGCCGTCATCGTGCATGGGGGTGATGAGCGCGACGATACTGCCAAGAATCGGTTTCATGTTCTTTCCTTAGATCCGCTGATTCTAATGGCGCGTCCACCCCCGGCTAGTGAGGGCGGCCTTCCTTTTTGAGGGCGGCCAGGGCCAGGCGGTCCACCAGGGCGGGGGCCAGCAGCTTCATCCAGCGGCTCGCCTTGCCCTTGGCGGTCATGACGATGTCGCGCTCACGCCGTGCCATGCCGCGCGCAATCAGGCCGGCGCAGGTTGCCACGCTCATGGCGCCGCGCTCGTCCAGGCCGCTTTTGCCGGCGGCTTGGCCCTTGGCGTCGAAGCCACGGTAGCGGATCTCGGTGGCCACCACGCCAGGGTAGGCGATGGTCACGCCCACGCCGTGAGGTGTCATTTCCACACGTAAAGCTTCGAAAAACCCAGTCATGGCGAATTTGGTGCTGCTGTAGGCCGTGCGGCCAGGTACGCCGACCAGCCCGGCCAGGCTGGACACGGCCACGATCAGGCCGCGGCTGGCCTTGAGGTGAGGCAGGGCGGCGTGGGTGCACCAGGCGCTGCCCCACAGGTTGATGCGCATCAGTTGCTCATACCAGCCCATGTCCTGGACCTCATCCAGCAGGGCGTGGGCCGACATGCCGGCGTTGTTGACCAGGGTGTCGATGCGGCCAAAGCGCGCCACGGTGTCGGCGATCAGGCCGTGGCATTGCGCCTCAATCCCCACATCGGTGGAGCGCACCAGTACCTGGGCACCATGGGCTTCGCAAGATTTGGCCACGTCGGCGAGTTTGTCGGCCCCTCGGGCCGCCAGGACCAGGGCGATGCGGCCTTGGTGCGCGCGCGCCAACTGGCGGGCGAGTTCGGCACCGATGCCGTCAGAGGCGCCGGTGATGATGATGACTTGCAGGCTCATGGGGGGCTCGGAGTCCTGGTTCAGGGGCCAAAGCAGCTGGCCCACCAATTGGTCAGGTCGAAAACGACGAGGCCGTGAAAGTACCACGCGAAGGTGGCGGCCAACGCGAGCAGGCAGCCCAGTGCGATCAGCACTTGTCTGGCGCGCTTCATCGCGTCATCACCCGACGACGCCCGCCAGGCGGCCCCTGGGCACTTCATGCTCCCGCACCGGCAGGGTCAACACCGCTGCAGCCAAGCCCAGGCCGATGGCGAGCCACCAGACCACCCGGTAGCTGCCGGTGACGTCATAAAGGCGTCCGGCCAGCCAGACGCCCAGGAAAGATCCCACCTGGTGAGACAGGAACACCAGCGCGCCCAGCATGGACAGGTGGCGCACGCCCAGCATCTGCGCCACGATGGCGTTGGTCGGCGGCACGGTGGACAACCACAGAAAACCCATGACGGCCGCGAAGATGCCCACGCTCAGGGCGGTGGGCGGCAGGCTGATGAAGGCCAGCATGGCCAGGGCCCGCAGTGTGTAGATGCCCGAGAGCAGGTAGGGCTTGGAAAAGCGTTGGCCCAATCGGCCGATGCTGTAGGTGCCAAACACATTGAACAGGCCGATGAGGGCCAGGGCCGTGGTCGCCACCTGCGCGGGCAACTGGTGATCACGCAGGTAACTGGGTAGGTGCACGCCGATGAAGGCCAACTGGAAGCCGCACACGAAGTAGCCCGCGGTCAGGAAGAGGTAGCTGGGGTGGCTCAGGGCTTCGCGCAGGGCGGCCCCGGCGGTGGCGGGTTCCACTGGCGCTGTGGCAGCGTTGGCGCCAAAGGCCGATCCAGCGCTGGTAGCGGGGATGGGCCGGTCACGGCGCAGGCCCCAGGCCAGGGGCGCGATGGCCAGGGCGGTGACGGCGAGGCAAATCAGGGCGGTCTGCCAGCCGAGGTGTGAAATCAGGGTGCTGGAGACCGGCACCATCAGGAACTGCCCGAACGATCCGGCCGCCGCCGTGATGCCCATGGCCGAGGAGCGCTGGTCGGCACGTGCATGCCGCCCAATGACGCCGTAGACCACCGAGTACGTGGTGCAGGCCTGCGCCAAGCCGATCAGCGCGCCCGTGCTCAGGCAAAAGGCCAGGGTGCTATGGCTGCTGGCCATGCCGGCCAAGCCCAGGGCGTAGAGCGCGGCGCCCCACAGCAGGATGCGAAACGCACCGCGCTTGTCGGCCCACCAGCCCACGACCGGACCACTCAGGCCCCAGACCAGGTTCTGGATGGCCAGCGCCATCGAAAAAGTCTCACGGCTCCAGCCCCGGTCCATGGTGATCGGCTGCAACCACAGGCCAAAGCCGTGTCGGATGCCCATGGACAGGGTGACGATCATGGCGCCCAGCACCAAAACCTGCCACAGGGGCAGGTGGGCATCGTCGGCCAAGGGCTTGATGGGGGTGTCTGACACAGGGCGCTCCGCGTAAGGGTCCAGCACCAAGGGGCTGGCCGCCCGGGCGGGCCAAGCGACGCCGCCGCCTCAGATCTGCATGTTCATGATATCGGTATACGCCTGGACCAGCTTGTTGCGAAACTGGACGGCCGACTGGAAGCCCAGTTGCGCTTTTTGCATGGCGATCATGGTTTCTTCCAGGCTGACCGTGGGGTTGTCGAATTGCACCTCACGCTGCATGGAAGTGACCGTGTTCTGCGCCTGGCTGACACCCTTGAGCGCATCGGAGAAGGCGGTGTGGAAACTGGGTTCGACACGCTGCGTCCCGCCAGTGCTGGCCAGGGCGCTTTTGGCCGCCACCTTTTCAGCGATGTCAGCCATGCCGGCGCGGGTGGCGGCCTGGGCGAAATCAAAAGGCTTCAGTTTGACGTCCATGATGACGATAACCAGTTCGACGCGGCGGGATGCCGTTGTCCACGCTTTGCATCGTAGGGAAGGCGACCCAGGCCTGATGGCGAGAAGTGCTCTCCATTTGGCATGCTGTTCCCGGCACTTTTGCCCGGTCGACTTTGAATAATGAGTGCGTCCCAACTGGGTTTGACGCATCGTATCGATATCGGTGCGTGCACCGACTGAAGATCACTCATGGAAGTCACTGTTTCACCCAATCAAGCGCTGGCTGTGCCCTCGGGCAATGCCTTGCAGACCACCCCAGCCGGGTTCGCCGGCCGGGTGATGGCTTTGCCGCCGCAGCGCAAGCTCTTCCTGGGTGGCGGGTTGGCCGCGCTGTTGGCCATCATCGTTGCCATGGCCATGTGGAGCCATTCTCCGGACTACAAGGTGCTGTTCTCCAACCTGACGGACAAGGACGGCGGCGCCATCCTGGCGGCCTTGCAGCAGATGAACGTGCCCTACAAGTACTCCGATGGCGGCGGCGCCATCCTCGTGCCGGCCGACAAGGTGCATGACGTGCGCCTGAAATTGGCGTCAGCCGGCCTGCCCAAGGGCTCGGTGGTGGGTTACGAGTTGATGGAGACCCAGCGCTTTGGCGTCACCCAGTTCCAGGAGCGGCTCAATTTCCAGCGCGGGCTGGAGGGCGAACTGACGCGCTCCATCCAGACCCTGTCGGGCGTCGAGAGTGCACGCGTGCACATGGCGCTGCCCAACCAGAACGGCTTTTTCCGCGAGCAGCAGAAAGCCTCTGCCTCGGTGGTGCTGTCGCTGTATCCCGGCCGCACGCTGGACAAGGGGCAGGTCGCTGGCATCGTGCACCTGGTCTCTTCCAGCGTGCCGGAGATGTCACCCAAGGCCGTGAGCGTGGTCGATCAATCGGGCGCCTTGCTGTCGGGGCCGACTGAAGCCGGTGATCAAAACGGCATGGACGCGCAGCAGCTTCAATACGTGCGTCAGATGGAGGCGAACTACACCCAGCGGGTGCGCGACCTGCTGGAGCCGGTGGTGGGCCACGAGAACCTGCGTGCGCAGGTCACGGCGGACCTGGATTTTTCACAGACTGAATCGACGGCCGAAGAGTTCAAGCCCAATCAAAACGCCAACGCATCCATCCGCAGTCAGCAGAGCAGCGAGTCCGGCGGTGGTGCGGGTGGTGCTGGTGGACAGCCCACCGGCATCCCTGGTGCGATGAGCAACCAGCCGCCTACGCCGGCCACGGCCCCGATCAACGGCGCGTCCGCCCCTTTGCAGCCCAACCAAGGTGGCAGCGGCGGCGCCGTCGGGGCCGGTGGCCGCCGCGACAGCGTGACCAACTACGAGGTGGACAAAACCGTCCGCGTGACCCGCAATGCCACGGGCACGGTCAAGCGCCTGACGGCGGCCGTGGTCATCAACCACATCACCAAGACCGATGCCAAGGGCAAGACAACGACCGAGCCGCTCAAACCTGAGGACCTCGAGAAGCTCACGGCCCTGGTCAAGGAAACGATCGGCTTTGACGAGAAACGCGGTGACTCCGTCAAGGTCATCAACGCGCCTTTCCAAGTGGTGAAAGACACGACGCCGGATGTACCGTTCTGGAAGCAGCCCGAGACCATCGAATGGTTGAAGACGCTGGCCGTGCCTGGGGTGTTGACCGCGTTGGCACTGATCGTGGTGTTCGGCGCCATCCGCCCGGCCATTGAAGCGGCCAAGCCTTTGCCTCCGACCGAAGAAGAAATCAAGAAGGCCAGGCTGGACGCCATGGTCGATGACGAGCAGGAGCTGCCCGCCATCGACGGCGCCATCGGCCCTGACGGGCGGCCGCTGCAACAGCTGCCAGGCCCTCCGGTCACTGATCCCCGCCTCGCAGCGGCCCGCCAGCTGGCCAAGGACAACCCCGTCGCGATGGCTAACCTGGTCAAGAGTTGGGTGAACAAGGAATAAAGCCGCCATGGATGATCAAGGACTCGAAGACGCTGCCATCTTGCTGATGTCCCTCGGCGAGGAAGACGCTGCCGAGGTGTTCAAGCAGTTGGAGCCCAAGGAGGTTCAGAGCCTGGGCGAGACCATGGCCAAGCTCAAGACCGTCACGCGTGACCGCGTCGCCTTGGTGCTGGAGCGCTTTACCGAGGAGTCGGACGACCTGGGCATGCTGGTGCAGGACACCGATGAATATGTCAAGCAGGTGCTGCGCCGCGCCCTGGGCGATGAGAAAGCCAACCTGCTGATCGACCGCATCATCCAGGACAGCGACATCGCGGGCATCCAGAGCCTCAAATGGATGGACCCGCAATCGGTGTCTGAGCTGCTGCGCAACGAGCACCCGCAGATCGTGGCCGCCATCCTGGTGCACCTGGAGGCCGACATGTCCTCCGACGTGCTCAAGCATTTCACAGAGCGGCATCGCAACGAGGTGATGATCCGCATCGCCACGCTAGATGGCATCCAGCCGACCGCCTTGCGCGACCTCAACGAGGTGCTGCAACGCGTGCTGGCCGGTGGCACCTCGCAGATGCGCCGTCAGACACTGGGCGGCGTCAAGCCGGCAGCCGAGATCATCAACCTGATCGGCTCGGCGCTGGAGACCTCGGTGCTGGACTACATCCGCGAGGCTGATGGCGACTTGGCGCAAAAGATCATGGACAACATGTTCGTGTTCGACGACCTGGTCAAGATGGACGACAAGGGCTTCCAGACCATGCTCAAGGAAGTGCAAACAGAATCGCTCATCATTGCGCTCAAGGGTGCTTCGCCCGAGATCCGCGACAAGATCTTCAAGAACATGTCCAGCCGTGCGGCCGAGACACTCAAGGAAGACCTGGAGTCGCGCGGACCGGTCAAGCTCTCCGAGGTCGAAGGCGAGCAAAAGGAAATGCTCAAGATCGTTCGGCGTCTGGCCGACGAAGGCCAGATCGTGATCGCCAGCGGAGGAGACGATGACTACGTCTAAACCGCCATCGGGTGGTGGCGCAGGCGGGGGCAACACCCCGCCGGGCCACAGCTACACGCGTTTCATTCCTCGGGAAGAGCTGGGCTCGTTCGCGGCCTGGAATCCGGGTTCGCTGGAAGACCCCGGTGGCAGCCGCAAACCGGCACCTGGTGAATCACCAGCAGGCGGCGGCGTCTACAAGGCCTCGTTTGCCGAACGGGCGGCAGCTGATGCCGCAGCCGCTGCCACGTCGACCGCATCGCGAGCTGCCTCCGGCAAGGCCCAGTCGCCCGCAGCGGCCACCAAGCCTGCCACATCTGCCAAAGCGACGAGCAAGGCCATGCCTTCGGGCCCGACGCCTGCGCCGCCACCGGCCGCGCCCGTGGTCGATGTGGATGCCGTGGCTGCCGAATCCCGTCATGCAGGTTATCAGGATGGTTACCGCGATGGCCTGGCCGCGCTGGAGGGCCTCAAGCAAGCCCAGGCCGCGCAGATGGCGGCCTTCGTGAGCGACCAGGTCGGTGGCCTGGTCAGTGAGTTGCAGGCCCGGCTGGACGCCCTGGAGCAGCAGCTCTCCGGGCGCATTGCCGGGGTGGCGCTGGAACTGGCGCGCCAGGTGGTGCGCAGCGAGATTTCGCAACGTCCGGAGCTGGTGGTGGCCGTGGCCGAAGAGGCGCTCAACACATTGCTTTCCTCGGCCAGGCAGGTCACACTGAACATGCACCCGGACGACTACGCCCTGGCGCGCGGCGCCCTGACCGAACAGCTGGCATCGCGCGGCGCTCGCGTGGTGGCTGATCCGCATGTCAGTCCAGGCGGGTGCGTGGTGGGGTCGGACATTGCCGTGGTCGATGCGCGTGTCGAAGCCCGGTGGCTCAGAGCCTCCGCGGCCATGGGCATCCGCAGCGAATGGGGCGACGGACCTGTGGTGCCTGTCTTTCCGGATGCGGAGGATGACGAACTCAGCCACGAGCCGGAGGACCGAACATGAACATGCCCATGCGTGGTCGGCAGGAAGCCGACATGGACCGCTGGACCCGCTTCCTGGACGACCTGGATGCCTGCGCTGGCGCCCCCCAACCCCTAGACAACCAGGGCAAGCTGGTGCGCGTGGCTGGCCTGGTGCTGGAAGCGGCCGGTCTGCGCCTGCCCGTGGGTGCCGTCTGCGAGATTCATTCCGAAATGCGGCTGGAGGCCACGCCGGTGTTGGCCGAAGTTGTGGGCTTTGCCAATGACCGCGCCTACCTGATGCCCACGGCCGAGGCCCATGGCCTGGCCAGCGGCGCCTTGGTGGTGCCGCGCAACCTGCCGATCAACACGCCTTTGCTGGGCCGCGTCAACCATCCTTGGCGCCGCAGCGAGGACCGCACCCGCCACCTGCCCATTGGTAGCGGCTTGCTGGGCCGCGTGGTCAATGCGCAGGGTGAACCGCTGGACCGCCGTGGCCCCTTGAATCATGTGCGCAGCGAGCCCCTGGTGCGCCGCGCCATCAACGCCATGGAGCGTGACCCAGTTCGCCTGCCGCTGGATACGGGCGTGCGCGCCATCAACGCCATGCTGACAGTGGGCCGCGGCCAGCGCATCGGCCTGTTCGCCGGCTCCGGCGTGGGCAAGAGCGTGCTGCTGGGCATGATGGCCCGCTACACCCAGGCCGATGTGATCGTCGTGGGCCTGATCGGCGAGCGGGGCCGCGAAGTCAAGGAGTTCATCGAAGACATCCTGGGCGAAGACGGCTTGGCCCGCTCCGTCGTGGTGGCCGCGCCGGCTGATGCGCCGCCGCTCACGCGCATGCAAGGCGCCGCTTATGCCACTGCCGTGGCCGAGCATTTCCGCGATCAGGGCCTGCACGTGCTGCTGCTGATGGATTCGCTGACACGCTACGCCATGGCACAACGTGAAATCGCCCTGGCCATTGGCGAGCCGCCGGCCACCAAGGGCTATCCGCCATCGTGCTTCGCCAAGCTGCCCCAACTGGTCGAGCGCAGCGGCAATGGCCTCAACGGGCACGGCTCGATCACCGCGTTCTACACGGTGCTGTCCGAAGGCGATGACCAGCAGGACCCCATTGCCGACGCAGCCCGGGCCATCCTGGACGGCCACATCGTGCTCTCGCGCGAGCTGGCCGAAGCCGGGCACTTCCCGGCCATCGACATTGAGCGATCGGCCTCGCGGGTGATGACCAATGTGGCCGCCAGCGAGCACATCGATGATTCGAGGCGTTTCAGACAGCTGTGGTCCAAGTACGCCAAGGCGCGCGATTTGATCCAGCTGGGTGCGTATGCGGCCGGCAGCGACCCGGAGGTCGACATGGCCGTGCGGCTGCATCCCGCCATGGTCAGCATGCTTCAACAAGACATGCATACACCCAGTACTTTGAGCGACAGCGTCGGACTGTTGCATGCCATCGTTCGGTCATGAGCGATTGCATGAACGGAGTTGATCGTGAGTAACCCCGCTAATCCCCTGTTCGCCGTTTTGTCCCATTCCGAAGAGGCTCGGGACGAAGCCCTGGGCGAATTCGAGCGAGCCCGCCAGGCGGTCGATGCCGCCAAAGCGCAATTGCAGTCTTTGCACGATTTCCGCCAGCAGTACCAGGTGCGCTGGCAGGACCAGTTCAGCCGCAGTGGCGGGGTCGAGATCATGCGTTGCTACAACGACTTCATGACCCGCATGACCGAGGCCGAAGCCGAGCAGCTGCGGCGCGTCGAGCAGGCCAAGGTGGCGCAGGAGCGCTGCCGTTTGCACCTGGTGGAGCGTGAGCGCCGGGTGGCCGCCGTTTCTTTGCTGATGCAAAAGCGCGAGCAGGAGCATCAGCGCACCGAGAACCGCAGAGACCAGAAAGCCACCGATGAACTGGCGGCACGCCTGGGCTCGGGCGCCAACCAGGGGATGTCATCCCTGAATGGACTGTCGCCGGCGACCGGCCCAGCAATGTGAACAATTTTTTGAACCCACCTCCTTTGGGGAGACCCGCATGAGTTCGAACTTCAATACCTTGCCCAGCAGCAATGTACTGGCCTCGCGTGCCAGCGCCGGTGCTGCCGCAGAATTGGCCAACAGCCTGTCGGCGGGTCAGGGCCTCCCAGATGGGCAGCACTTTGCCGACTGGATGGCCCAGCAGCGTGAGGCGCCCAAGCCCTCGACCGCGCAGCAGGCCACGCCTTCGCCCATGCCGGGCAGCAACCAGGCCAGCAAGGCGCCCACTGCGTTTGTCGCGCATCCCAGCACCTTGGCCAAGGCGGCGTTGGCGCCACAGGCGGCCGTGGCCGACAAGCCCAAGGCCATGACCGCACCCCGCGCTCCGACCAGCAAGCCGGCCGATGCGCAGGCCAACAAGAACAACGCTTCGAATAAAACGACGGCCAAGGCGGCCGACGCCAGCGACAGTCAAAATGGCGAGTCCGCCCAGTCCGAAGGCCGTGACGTGAACTTCAAGACGGCTCAGGGCGAAGGCAGCACCTATGTGCAGGAGTTGCAACCACCGACCGACCTGCCCACGTCCGACCCAGCGGCCATGCTGGCCTGGCTGTCCAGTTTGACGCAAGGTGAGGCGCCATCGGCGGATGCGACAGCTTTGGGTGGCGAGGCGGCTGCGGCCGGCACGGGCCAGGAAGGCGCCGACACTTCGGTCGGCGGCCGAGGCCGTGGACATGATCTGCTGAGTGGTGGCCATGCCGCCCTGAGCCTGGCCGCCAAAGATGCCCTGGCCGGTGCCGGCGCCGCCGATGGCGAGGCCGCCAAAGGCCAGTCTGGCCAACGCGATGCCAACGCCGGCCCCATCGATTTTTCGAGCTTGATGAGTCGCGAAGTCGGCCGTGCCCAGCACTCCGCCGACGGCCCTGAAGCCGCCCGCCACTACACCGGCAGCCTGGCCACGCCCATCGACAGCCCCAATTTCGGCCAGGCCCTGGCCGACCGCGTCGGCATGTGGATCAGTGGTCCCGCTGCGGGCGGCCCGATGACGGCCGAGCTGCGGCTGAACCCGGCCGAGATGGGCCCGGTGCACATCCGCATCGAGCTGGACGGCCAGAACGCCGTCGTCGATTTTGCCGCCGCCAATGCGCAGACGCGGGAGGCCATCGAGGCCAGCCTGCCCATGCTCTCCGGCGCGTTGGAGGACGTCGGCTTGAGCCTGTCCGGTGGCGGCGTGTCCGACCAAGCCGCCGGGCAGCAGGCCTGGGCTGGCCAGCAACAAGATCAGGCGCCAAGCCGTGGCACGCCCTGGACGCCCGCCAGTGACCGCCTCGGCGGCCTGGGCGCCACCCCCGAGGTGGACGCGAGCCGCCCCGAGCGCCTCGTCAACCATCGTGCCGGAGGCCTGGACCTCTATGCGTGAATCACCCGCCATTCCGAGGCTTTATTCACACAATGCAAAAAGGCAGGGCCTCGAATAATGGAGGCAGTGAATGATTTGGAGATGCCTGCATGTCTGCCGCGCCTGCTAATGCCGCCCCTGAAGGCGATGCCCCCAAGGGTGGCAAGAAAAAGCTGATCATCATCGGCGTCATCGTGGCGCTGGTGCTGGCGGGCGGTGGCGGCGCAGCCGTCTTCATGATGAAGAAAAAAGCGGCCGATGCCGCGGCCGCGGCAGCCGCCGAAGACGGTGGCGATGAAGCCGACAGCGGCGACCACGGCGAAAAATCGCACAAGGCCGCTGCCGGTGGCCATGACAAGGGCGAACACGGCGCGCCCACCTTTGTGCCGCTCGATCCCTTCACCGTCAATCTGACGGACAAGGATTCCGACCGCTACGCGCAGGTCGGCCTGAGCCTCCAGGTGGACGACCCCCACCTTGGCGATGAGCTCAAGAACTACATGCCCGCCATCCGCAACGCCATCTTGTTGCTGCTCTCGCACAAGTCCAGCGAAGAGTTGCTCAGCCCCGAAGGCAAGGAAAAACTGGCTCAGGAAATCCGCCGTGATGCCGCCAAGGCCATGGGCTACAACGTCGAAGATCCCTTCGAGGAAGAGGCGCCGGAAGAGGCGGTCGACAAGGACGCGCCCAAGAAAAAGAAGAAGAAAAAGAAGAAAGCGGCCACCGTTGAGAACCCCATCGTGCATGTGCACTACGCCAATTTCATCATCCAGTGACGTCGCTGATGTACCTGTGAGTCGCCATGAGTCAGCAAATCCTCTCGCAAGATGAAGTCGATGCCCTCCTGCAAGGCATCACTGGCGAAAGCCAGAAGATGGACCAGGAGGAAGCCGCGCCCAAGGAAGGCGTGCGGGACTACAACCTGGCCAGCCAGGAACGCATCGTGCGTGGGCGCATGCCCACCATGGAGATCGTCAACGAACGCTTTGCGCGCAACATCCGCATCGGCCTGTTCAACATGATCCGACGCTCGCCCGAGGTCTCGGTCGGCGGCATCAAGGTGCAGAAATACAGCGCCTTCCTGCGCGAGATCGTGGTGCCCACCAACTTCAACATCGTGGCGATCAGGCCGCTGCGCGGCGTGGGCCTGGTGGTGTGCGATCCCACCCTGGTGTTCGCCATCATCGATTCGCTCTTTGGTGGTGGCGGCAAGTACCACACCCGCATTGAGGGCCGCGATTTCTCGGCCACTGAGCAAAAGGTGATCAGCCGCCTGGTCGAGACCATTGCCAACGAGTACAAGAACTCGTGGAAGGGCATCTATCCCGTCGAGCTGGAGTACCAGCGCTCGGAGATGCAGCCGCAGTTTGCCAACATCGCCACGCCCAGCGAGATCGTGGTGTGCACCTCGTTCACGCTGGAGATCGGTGACGCCAGCGGCACCATCCATTTCTGCCTGCCCTATGCCTCGCTGGAGCCCATCCGCGACATCCTCTATTCATCGCTTCAGGGCGATTCAAGCGAGACGGATCGCCGCTGGGTCAAGCTGCTCAAGCAGCAGATCCAGTCCGCCAATGTGGACCTGGTCGCCGAGCTGGCCACCGCGCCGGCCACCGTCGAACAACTGCTGTCCTTCAAGCCTGGCGATTTCATCGAGCTGGACCTCGACCCCCTCATCAAGGCCAAGGTGGACGGCGTGCCCATCCTGGAGTGCTACTACGGTACGTCCAACGGTCGCTACGCCTTGCGTGTCGAGCAGATGCTGACTGGTACCAACACCAGCTGGCTGGGAGAACAGAATGTCTGAGAACGAGTTTCCGCCCTCTGGCGATGCCGCCACCACCTCGGCCGAAGACGACATGGCCGCGGAATGGGCGGCTGCGCTGGGAGAGCAGACCACCTCGACGGCCACTGCCAGCGAGGTGGCCGCGCCGCAAGCCACGCCCGCCACTTTCGCCAACTTCTCGCCCAGCCCGGCCGGCGCGGCGGGCCACGACCTGAACATGGTGCTGGACATCCCCGTGCAGCTTACGGTGGAGCTGGGCCGCACGCGCATCCCCATCAAGAACATCCTGCAGCTGGCCCAGGGCTCGGTCGTTGAACTCGAAGCCATGGCCGGCGAACCCATGGACGTGCTGGTCAACGGCTTCCTCATCGCCCAGGGCGAGGTGGTGGTGGTCAACGACAAGTTCGGCATCCGCCTGACCGACATCGTCACCCCCTCCGAACGCATGCGCCGCCTCAGCCGCGGCTCGTGATTCGACGATCACCGAAGGACATTTCAACGATGCAAACTGCTGGCGTCATGCTGTTCTGGGTCGCGGTCGTGCTGGTCATGATCCCGCTGAGCCTGTGGCTGCTCAAACGATCTGGCGTGGCTGGTCAGGTGGGCGGCGGGGACGCCGTG
The DNA here is from genome assembly GCA_947372535.1 of Burkholderiales bacterium. Next base: position 382 of record CANBUA010000073.1, on the reverse strand, counting down.
CTCAAGACCGTCAGCCAAGTGGCGCTGGGCCAGGGCCAGCGCGTCGTCACCGTCGAGCTCAATGCCGGTGGCGAGCGGACTTGGCTGGTGCTGGGCGTCACGCCGCAGCAGATCACGGCCTTGCACACCCTGGCCGCACCCGATGTGCCCGAGAGCGCGGCACCCGAGGTGCCGACCACGTTCGCCCAACAGTTGCGCCGCCTCGGCGACCGCCGTCCCACCGAGTGAACTCTCTCATGAACTCAGCCCTTTTGCGCAAGACACGGCGCCTGGCCCTGGTGATGGCCGGCGTGATGCTGGCCGCCCTGCTGGGGCCGGACCAAGCCTGGGCCCAGGCTGCCACGCCCGCCGTCGGCGGCGCCACCTTGCCGTTGATGGTGGG
>CANBUA010000072.1 GCA_947372535.1 Burkholderiales bacterium | reverse complement strand
TCCAGGTGTTACGCCCGGGGGCTCCATGCATACAATCGAATCCAGCCATCTCAACTTCAACGATGTCAACGATGAATTGAACGCTTTATTGATGGCTGTGCATGGAGGCTGTCGTCCTTCGTTTGCACGTCTCTATGCGCTGACCAGCGCCCGCCTGTATGCCATCACCCTGCGCATCACAAGGAACACGGAAGATGCGGAGGATGTGCTGCAAGACCTCTATGTCAAGGTTTGGACCCGCTGTTCTCAGTTCGACGAGACCAAAGGTCGGGCCATCCACTGGCTGTCAGCCATTGCCCGTTTCCTTGCCATCGACCGGTTGCGCCGGCGCGGTGTGCGGTGGACGGAACAGTTGGCGGACGATGCGGAATTGGGGGATGCCGCCGTGCCCTCATCGGCGGCTGGTTTTCAGCCAGGGGATCGGCTCATGCAGGCGCAATGCGAGGGTGCCATCCAGCAGCATCTGCAGACCCTCACCATCCGGCAACGCACGCTGCTGAACCTGGCGTTTCACGAAGGCTTGAGCCATCCCGAGATTGCCCGCCAGATCGACAGCCCCTTGGGATCCGTCAAGAGCTGGATGAGGCGGACCTTGATCTCGATGAGGCCGGCGATGGCCGCGCACCGATAGCAGGCTTCGCCCTGTGCGCCATGAAGCTCAGGCTCAGGCGCGCCCTTGCTTGGCCATGTCCGGCAACCACGCCGTCAGCAAGCCCAGCAACGGCAGAAAGGCACACAGCCGGTAGACGTGCTCGACGCTGGTCACATCTGCCAGGTGCCCTAGCACCGCAGCACCGATGCCGCCCATGCCGAACGCAAAGCCGAAGAACAGCCCCGAGATGGCGCCAACTTTGTCCGGCACCAGTTCCTGCGCATAGACCAGGATGGCTGAGAACGCCGAGGCCAGGATCAGCCCGATGATCACGGACAGCACGCCCGTCCAGAACAGATCAACATAGGGCAGCGCCATTGTGAATGGCGCCACGCCCAGGATGGAGATCCAGATCACGCGCTTGCGGCCGATGCGGTCGCCGATCGGCCCGCCCAGGATGGTGCCCACGGCCACGGCGAACAAAAAGGCGAAGAGGTAGATCTGCGCCGTCTCGACCGGCAGCTTGAACTTCTCGATCAGGTAGAAGGTGTAGTAACTGCTCAGGCTGGCCATGTAGAAATACTTGGAGAACACCAGCACGCCCAGGATGCCCAGCGAGGCGCCCACCTTGCCGCGCGACAGGCCATGGTGCACCACTGCCTTGGCCTTGCCCGCCATTTGGCCGAGTCGCTCGCGTGACCAGCGGCCCACTCGCAGCAGCACGAAGACGCCGATCAGTGCCGCCGCCGAGAACCACGCCACGCTGCCTTGCCCGTGCGGCACGATGACCAGCGCGGCCAGCAAGGGCCCGATGGCACTGCCCAGATTGCCGCCCACCTGGAACACCGATTGCGCCAGGCCCGGCTGACGCCCCGCCGCCATGCGTGCCACCCGCGAGGATTCCGGGTGGAACACCGAGGAGCCCATGCCCACCAGCGCCGCCGCGCCCAGCACCAACCCAAAGGTGTCCGCCTGGGACAGCAGCAGCAAGCCCACGAAGGTGAAGCCCATGCCCACCGGCAGTGAATACGGTTGTGGCCGCTTGTCCGTGTACAGACCGATCAGCGGTTGCAGCAGCGAGGCCGTGATCTGATAGGTCAGGGTGATCAAGCCGATCTGGCCGAAGCTCAGGTTCAGCCCATGCTTGAGCATCGGGTAGATGGCCACCAGCAGCGACTGCATCATGTCGTTGAGCATGTGCGAGAAGCTGATGGCCGCGATCACCTTGTAAGCCGTGTCGTTGGCGGTAGCTGGACGGCTTGCCGGCATCGATGAGGACGGCGCAGAGAGGTCGAAAGTTTTGCCCATGCGTTAATCTATCTGTCGGCTTGAAGCATGTCTTGACAAAAACCATCGCAAAAATGACAAAACCCGTCATCGCGGGCCTGGAAAAGGTCTCCTACAACGACATCGAGCAAACGCTGCCGCACCTGGTCACGGCCAAATCGCGTGACTACCTCGGCGGTGCCACACCGACCCATCACCATCCGCGTGCGCAGCTGATCTATGCCGGCGAAGGCGTGATGCGCGTGGAGACCGATGCGGGCTGTTGGGTGGTGCCACCGCTGCGGGGTGTGTGGGTGCCGGGCATGACGGACCACCGGGTGGTGATGCTGGGTGCTGTCGCCATGCGCACGCTGTACTTTCGCCAGGATGCGGCGCCCGAGCTGCCGCAAACCTGCTGCCTGGTGGAGGTCCGGCCCCTGCTGCGCGAGCTGATCTACGCCTTGGTGGCCGAGCCGGTGGACTACGACCGGGCCGGGCGTGCCGGCTTGATCGCCGCCTTGATCCTCAAGGAGCTGCGCTTCCTGCGGGTGGAGGCTTTGCACCTGCCGATGCCGGCCGACCCACGCTTGCAGCGCCTGTGCCGCGCCTTGATCGAGCAGCCGGACGCCCGGGCGACGATGGAGACCTGGGCCGATGGCTTGGCCACCAGCAGCCGCACCTTGGCCCGGCTGTTCCATCGCGAAACGGGCATGAGCTTCAGCCACTGGCGGCAGCAGGCGCGGTTGGTGGAGGCTCTGGCCCGCCTCAGCAAGGGCGAGCCCGTGGCGCGCGTGGCCGACCGGCTGGGTTACCGCAGCGCCAGCGCCTTCACTGCCATGTTCAAGCGGACTTTGGGCGTGGAGCCCAGGCGCTACTTTGAAGACGACGTGGCCCAATGGGCTGAGCCGCAGGCATGATTGAGGCAGCCATTGATCGGCATGGAGACGTGAATGAGCGAGCACAAGCAGCGCAACCGCAAAACGCCAGACGATGAAGACCAGGCCCAGATCCGGCAACTGGTCAGCACCTGGATGTCGGCCACCCAATCCGGCGATGTGGACACGGTAATGAGCCTGATGGCCGATGACGTCGTCTTCCTGGTGCCCGGCCGCCCGCCCATGCGCAAGCCCGAGTTCGCGCAAATCGCCAAGGCGCAGTCCGACCCAGGCGCACCCGCCATCGACGGCCACAGCCAGATTCAGGAGATCAAAATCGTCGGTGAGTGGGCCTTCATGTGGACCCAACTGGCCGTGACCGTCACGCCGGCCCATGGGGCGCCGCCCATTGAGCGCGAAGGCCATACCCTGACCGTGCTCCAAAAGCTGGAGGGCCGCTGGTTGCTGGCCCGTGACGCGAACCTGTTGGCCCCGAAAAAGACATGAGCCTGGCGTATCGATTGGCCATCTTCGATGTCGATGGCACCCTGGCGGACTCCTTCCCCTTTTTCATCAGCGTGTTCAACCAGTTGGCCCACAAGCATGGCTTCAAGGCCATCACACCCGACGAAGTCCCGGCCTTGCGTCACTTCACCACCAGCCAAATCCTCTCTCACCTGGGCCTGCCCCGCTGGAAGATCCCTTTTGTGGCCAAGGATTTCATGGCGCTGATGAGGCACCCCGATGTGCGCATCCCCGTGTTTGATGGGATCGCCGATGTGCTCGCACACCTCAAGGCCCAAGGGCTGACCTTGGCGCTGGTCTCTTCCAACGCCGATGACAACGTCCGCCGTATCCTGGGCCCTCAGATCACGGCCTTGTTCACGCACGTCGATTGCGGCGTGTCCATGTTCGGCAAGTCATCGCGCCTGCGGCAGGCGCTGCGGCGTTGTGGCATCCCGGCGACTGAGGCGGTCTACATCGGCGATCAGTTGACCGATCAGGAGGCCGCGCGCAAAGCGGGCTTGCCTTTCGGGGCGGTGACCTGGGGCTATACAGCCATCGAGTCACTCAGGAAACAAGGGCCGCGGCACGAGTTCGAGACCGTGCAGGCCTTGAAGTCGTTGGCATGAAGCACCGGGCGGGGGTCTGGCCGGCGACGGGGCCAAATCGCTTCTTGGCAAGGCCCTTGCTTACACGTAAGCATAATTCCGTGACAATCGCTCTTTTTTCAGCCAGTAGCGCACCGTCCACGGGCTGCTCCCGATCCCCAAGGCCAGCCCGTCCGGCCATGATGCTGCTTGCATGACTTCATCCTCCTCTTTGCCGCTCTTCGATGCCGACGCCTTGCCAGACGCCGCCCAGGCCGTGGGCGAGATGTTGACCCGTGCCCGCCAGGCCGAGGCCGGTCACTTCGACGAGCTGCGTGACGACGAGGGTGGGCTGCGCGATCACTGGGCGCGTTTTGCCGCCAACCTGGGTGGCCCCTTGGGCGAGCTGGGCCGGCGTCAGGCCATCCTGGGTCAGCAGATCATCGAGGACGGCGTCACCTACAACGTCTACTCGGCGCCCGGGGGCAGCAGCCGGCCCTGGTCGCTCGAAGTCCTGCCCATGCTGATCGGCGCGTCCGACTGGGCGCAGATCGAAGCGGGCATCTCGCAGCGCGCAGCCTTGCTCAATGGCGTGCTCAACGATGTCTATGGCGAGCAGAACCTGCTCAAAGAGGCGATGTTGCCGGCCGCGCTGGTGCTCGGACACCCGGGCTACCTGCGCAACCTCAAGGGTTTCACGCCACCCGGCGGCCTGTTCCTGCACATCACCGCCTTCGACCTGGTGCGCGGGCCCGATGGCCTGTGGTGGGTGGTGTCCCAGCGCACCCAGGCGCCGTCGGGGCTGGGTTATGTCATGCAGAACCGGCTGATCGTCTCGCGGCTTTTCCCCGAGGCCTACCGCGCGATGAGCGTGCAGCATTTGGCCAGCAGCTACCGGCGCATGGTCGATACTTTGCAGTTGCTGGCTGCGCCTTGCGCCGGCGGCAAGACCCCGCGCCTGGCCTTGTGGACACCTGGCCCCTACAACGAAACCTATTTCGAGCACGCCTACTTGGCGCGCTACCTGGGCCTGCCGCTGGTCGAAGGCGGCGACCTGATCGTCCGAGATGAACGCGTCTACCTCAAGACGGTGCAGGGCCTGGAGCCCTTGCATGGCCTGCTGCGCCGCTTGGATGACGATTTCTGCGATCCGCTGGAGTTGCGCTCGGAGTCCACCCTGGGCGTGCCAGGCTTGCTGCAAGCCGTGCGCGCGGGCAATGTCGCCATCTCCAATGCCCTGGGCACGGGCTTCCTCGAATCGCCGGCCATCCATGGCTTCCTGCCCAAGCTATCGCGCAAGCTGCTGGGCGAAGAGCTGCTCATGCCGTCCCTGCCGACCTGGTGGTGCGGCGAGGCGGCGGCTTGGCGTTCGGTCTCGCCCGAGATCGACACGAAGGTGCTGCGGCCGACCTTCCCGCACCTGCCCACGCCGGGTTTCGCCGGTGCCAGCTTGAGGCAGAACTTCGAGGCTGTGATGGGCCCGACCTTGACGCCCGCTGCGCAGAAGGCCTGGCGTGCGCGGGTCGAGCGCGATCCCTCGGCCTACACCGCGCAAAATTTCGTGCCTTACTCTCAGACGCCGGTCTGGTCGCAAGGTGGCCAACTCGCCATGCGCGGCGCTTCGCTGCGTGTCTACGCCTTGGCCGATGGCATGGGTGGCTGGCAAGTGCTGCCCGGTGGCATGACGCGGATTGCCACGCGCGATGCCGGCCCCGTGTCCATGCAATTGGGCGGCTCCAGCCTGGACACCTGGGTGACCACGGACGGCCCGGTGGACACCTTCTCGATGCTGCCCCAGGCCATGAAGGTCGATGACCTGGCGCACCATCAGCGCCCCGTGGCCAGCCGCACGGGCGAGAACCTGTTCTGGATGGGCCGCTACACCGAGCGGGCCGAGCAGCAATTGCGCCTGGTGCAGGCCCTGCTCAGCCTGCTGGGCGATGACGACGAGCCCGAACCAGCCGTGTTGGAGGCCTTGTCCGCGCTGTCGCTGTCCTCCGGTCTCGTGCCCAAAGGCACGCCCACGCTGCTCAAATCCCCCCGCGTGTTCGAGCGTGCGGCCATCGAGGCCCTGGCCGATCCGCAGGCCGAACAAGGCGCCTACAGCCTGGCCTACAACCTGGGCTCGCTGGAGCGCTCGGCCCAGCTGCTGCGTGACCGCCTCTCGCCCGAGCATGATCGCCTGCTGCGCTCGCTGGGCCAGGACTTCGTGGTGCGCCTCAACCGGGGTGGCGAAGCCATCACCGACCTGGCCGCCAGCCGCGAGGCGCTGGACCACCTGGCGATGCAACTGGCCGCCGTCACCGGAGCCCAGACCGACCGCATGACGCGCGATGCGGGCTGGCGCCTGTTGACGGCTGGCCGCCTGATCGAGCGGCTCACGGGCTATGCCAACTTCCTGCGGGCCTTCGTGGCCCAGGGCGCGTTTCACAACCCGGCGGGCTTTGACCTGTTGCTGATGTTGTTCGACAGCAAGATCACCTTCCGTGCCCGGTTTCAGCGCCGGCTGGAATGGCCTGCGCTGGTGGCCACCCTGGTCGCCGACGAGACCAACCCGCGCGCGCTGGCCTGCGTGCTGCGCCGCCTGCGCACCGAAATGGCCAAGCTGCCCGAGCATGCCGGCCCCTTGACGGGGCTACTTGATCTGTTGCCGCAAGAAGGCGTGGGCCTGCCGCTGGCGCAACTGGTCAAGTCCGAAGAGGGCGAGCAAGCCGTGCTGGCCCTGTGCACCCGCTTGACCGAAGCGGCCTGGCGCCTCTCGGACGAACTGGGCCTGCGCTACTTCGCCCACGCCGAGCCCACCGAACAGACCATGAGCGCCTGAGCCCATGAGCACGCCCAACAAAGTCATGACCTCTGCCCGCCTGAGCGTGGTCCACGAAACCGAGTACCACTACGCCCACCCAGTGGAGATGGCGCAGCACGTGGCCTGCCTGCGCCCCTTGAGCGATGCCGCTCAGAGCCTGCGCGTCTTCGAGATGAGTGTGGCACCCGTACCGGGCCAGCACAGCACCAAGGTGGACGCCTTCGGCAACAGCCGCGCCTACTTCTCGCTGAGCGCGCCCCATACCGAGCTGCTGGTCACCGCGCGCAGCGAGGTTGAGGTGCGCGCCCGCTACGACGGCTTGGACCTGTCGGCCAGCATGCCCATGGGCGAGGTGGTGGAGCAACTGACTTACCGAGCCAAAGCGCCTTTCGTGGCGGCCAGCGAGTTCGCCTATGCCTCGGGTTATGTGCCCCTGCATGAAGAGCTGCGCAAGTACGCCGAAGAGTCCTTGCAGCCCTCGCGCCCCTTGGCCGAAGCCGTGGTCGAGCTCATGCACCGCGTGCACCGCGACTTCCGCTATGCGCCCCTGACCACGGACATCTCCACGCCCATCCTGGAGGTCTTCGACAAGCGCCAAGGCGTTTGCCAGGATTTTTCGCACCTGATGCTGGGCTGCCTGCGCGCCTGCGGCCTGGCCGCGCGCTACGTCAGCGGCTACCTGCTGACCGCGCCGCCGCCCGGCAAGGCCCGACTGGTGGGGGCCGATGCTTCGCACGCCTGGTTGAGCGTATGGTGCCCTGGCCTGGATGCCGAACGGGCAGGGCAGTGGCTGGACCTGGATCCGACCAACGATTGCCTGCCCGGCGTGAACCACATCCGTGTCGCCCATGGCCGTGATTTTGGGGATGTGACGCCCCTGCGTGGTGTCATCCGTGGTGGTGGCGATCACACCTTATCGGTGCGTGTGACCACCTTGCCACTGGCTGATGAGGCGATCGAAGCCGCTTGAAGTCATTGATCATGCTCCGATAAGGTGCGTAATCAGTTGGTGCGCACCGAATGATGGCGCGATCCGGTAGGTGAGCCATGCTGGTGCGTGGCTGAATTCGCTGAACTGATCGCTGACTTCAAGTTGGCACATTCCCTGCTTACTTCAGGGTGTCTTTTTTGCAATCCCCACAAGGGGCCAGCCGATGCGATTCTTCGACGAAATGCACGAAAGCAGCGAGCTCGTGCGCCAGCATTACCAAACCTACGGCAAGTGGTTGGAGCGGCAACCTGGCGAGACCATGCGTTCCCGGCGTGATGAAGCCGAGATGATCTTCCGCCGAGTCGGCATCACCTTCGCGGTGTATGGCGACAAGGACGAGACCGGGGCGGGCAACGAGCGCCTCATCCCCTTCGACTTGATCCCGCGCATCATCCCCGCCGACGAATGGCGCGAGATGGAAAAAGGCCTGCGCCAACGCGTCACCGCCCTGAACCGTTTCCTGCACGACGTCTATCACGACCAGGAAATTCTCAAGGCCGGCGTGATCCCGCCCGAGCCCGTGCTCAACAACGCCCAGTTCCGCAAGGAAATGATGGGCCTGAACGTGCCCGGCGGCATCTACTCCATCGTTGCCGGCATCGACATCGTGCGGGCCTGCAACCCCGACGGCTCCGGCACTTATTACGTGCTGGAGGACAATTTACGTGTGCCAAGCGGCGTGAGCTACATGCTCGAGAACCGCAAGATGATGATGCGGCTCTTCCCCGAGCTGTTCGCCGAGCACCGCGTGGCTCCGGTCGCCCACTACCCCGACCTGCTGCTGGATACCTTGCGCGCCATGGCGCCGGCCTCGGTCAATGAGCCGACTGCCGTGGTGCTCACACCAGGCATGCACAACTCGGCCTACTTCGAGCACGCCTTCCTGGCGCAGCAGATGGGCATCGAGCTGGTCGAGGGCCAGGACCTTTTCGTCAAAGATGATTTTGTCTACATGCGCACGACGCGCGGCCCGCAGCGCGTGGACGTGATTTACCGCCGCCTGGACGATGACTTCATGGACCCGGAGGTCTTCCGCAAGGACTCGACCTTGGGTGTGGCCGGCCTGCTGCGCGCTTACCGCGCCGGCAACGTGACGCTGGCCAACGCGTTTGGCACCGGCATCGCTGATGACAAGTCCATCTACCCCTACGTGCCCAAGATGATCGAGTTCTACCTGGGCGAGAAACCGATCCTGCAAAACGTGCCCACCCACCTGTGCCGCGAGAAGGACGACCTCAAGTACGTGCTGGACCACCTGGGTGAGCTGGTCGTCAAGGAAGTGCATGGCGCCGGCGGCTACGGCATGTTGGTCGGACCTGCTGCCACCAAGGCGGAGATCGAAGATTTCCGCAAGGTGCTTTTGAGCAACCCCACCAATTACATCGCCCAGCCCACGCTGTCGCTGTCGACCTGCCCCACGTTTGTGGAGTCGGGCATCGCGCCGCGCCACATCGACCTGCGGCCCTTCGTGCTCTCGGGCAAGACCGTGCAGATGGTGCCCGGTGGCCTGACGCGCGTGGCCCTCAAGGAAGGCTCCTTGGTCGTCAACAGCTCGCAAGGCGGGGGCACCAAGGACACCTGGGTGCTGGAGAGCTAGCCGCATCTGGATCGGATTGCAACCATCGAAGGGAGTGCGCACATGCTGAACGAGCGAATCGAACAAAAACTGCCCAATCACCTTCTTGAACGTGAACTCGGGCGCCAATCATCGGACGGCGCTCTGACGGAGATCAAACCCATGCTGTCACGCACCGCTGACCACCTGTTCTGGATGGCTCGCTACATGGAGCGTGCCGAAAACACCGTCCGCCTGCTGGATGTGAATTACCAGACCTCGCTGCTGCCTCAATCGCAGGAGGCCGCCTTGGCCGCCTGGCGCGGTTTGCTGAGCATCAGCGAGCTCACTGAGGACTTTGCCAAGGCCTACGGCGAGGTCACCGCGCGCAACGTCATGACCTTCATGGTCAGCGATGCCAACAACCCGTCGAGCATCCTGAGTTGTCTTCGAGCGGCGCGCGAGAACGCCCGGGCCGTGCGCGGCGCGCTGACCACCGAGGTGTGGGAGACGACCAATCAGACCTGGTTGGAGTTCAACCGCCTGATCAAGGAAGGTGCGCTGGCCAAGGACCCTGGCGAGTTGTTCGAGTGGGTCAAGTTCCGCTCGCACCTCTCGCGCGGCGTGACCCTGGGCACCATGCTGCAGGATGAGTCCTTCCACTTCCAACGCATCGGCACCTTCCTGGAGCGTGCCGACAACACGGCGCGCCTGCTGGATGTGAAGTTCCACGCCCGCAACACCGAATTCTTCGGGCCCAGCCTGGGCAGCGAAGGCAAGGAAATCGATTTCTACCACTGGTCATCGCTGTTGCGCAGCGTCTCGGCCTTCGAGGTCTACCGCAAGGTCTACCGCAATGTGATCCGGCCTGAGAAGGTGGCGGAGTTGCTGATCCTGCGTGCCGAGATGCCGCGCTCGCTGGTGTTCTGCATGGACGAGGTGGTCAACAACCTGCGCGCTGTGGCCAACGACCAGAGCCAGGAGACGCTTCGCCGCGCCGGCCGCCTGCGAGCCGATCTGCAGTTCAGCCGCATCGACGAGATCCTGGCGACGGGGCTGCATGCGTATCTGACGCAGTTCCTTGATCGTGTCGGGGATCTGGGTTATGGCATCAGCCGCGATTTCTTGATGCCGGCTTGATGATTGATGGGTTGGGGCGCTTGTTCAGGCCGAGCTCAGCAAATGCATCGACGGGTTGATGGAGAACACCTTCAGCCCGGCGGTCTGAGCCAGGATCGTCAGGCTGTTGGCCGTGTGGATGCTGATGTGCCCGTTGCGCGGGCAGATGTACCACCAGCCGATGTCTTGTCTGGACTGGCGCACTTCCGTGCTCACCAACAAGCGTGAATAGGGGTGGTGCTTCAGATGCCTGGCCAGGCCTTGCAGCCATGCATGCTGCTGACCATGCGTCACGTGCTCGATCACCTCGAAGCTGGTGATCAGGTCAAAGCGCTCATCGTTCTTCAATTCACCATCGCCAAAAAACGGGTCGCTGGTTTTGATTTGAGCGCCCGCTTCGCGCATGGCCTGGGCCATGAGGCCCCGGCCACCGCCGATGTCCAGGATGCTGATCTCTGGCAGCTCGCGGTGGAACAAGGCCAGCAGCATCTGCGCATTGCGGGCAGGGCGCTCTGACACGAAAGGCGGGTCTGCCAGTACGTAATCGTCGTTGTAGACGTGTTCGCGCCAGTGCGCGGGCGTCCAGTCATCGAAGGCGCTGGTGAAGATGAAGCCGCACGCGCCGCAGGCCTGATACGCGATGTCGACACCCTGGTTGGCGAATACGCGCCGGCCTTCGAAATGGTCGCTGCCGCAAACGCCAAAGTCCTTGCTGCCCGCATGCGTGAGCTCGTGGCTGCCGCAGATGGCACAAGCCAGGACAGGCTCGCGGTTCAGACTGGCTTCAAGACTTGACGACATGGACGTGATCGGGCTCGTTGGGGTTGACCTGATCCAGGTGCCACAGCACCACGACCAAGCCCATGGCGGCGAACGGCCCGGCAATGGGGTTGAGGATGGAGGCCACCAGGGGTGCCACCATCAGCAGCGCCCGAAAGCCCCAGCCATAGAGGATGCCGCCTTGGCGCAGGTAATGGATGCCGGTGTCGCCCCAACGACGCCGCTCGCGCGAATCAATGGGCATGGACACGATGAAGCTGGCGTGGTTGAAGTAGCGCACCGCCGTGGTCGAGCAGGCCAGAGAGGTGAACAAGGTGGTCATGAGCAGCAGCTCCAGCACCAGCCGCGGGCTGGCGGCCATCTCGCCATCTGCATGGCGGATCAAGGGTCCGGCCAGGGACGATGCGGCCAGCGTCACCGTGCCCATCAGGCCCAGCGCGGCGGTCGAGGCCGTGAGCGTGGACGACATCAGCGAGTTGCGCAGCGTCTGCACGGCGATGATCTCCGAGCCATGTTGCGCGCTCATGGCCTCGAACCAGGCTTGGCGCAAACCGGCATGCGCCGAGCGCGCCAAGTGATCAGGCTGATCGCGGTGGCGCCAGTATTGCAGCGCCTCGTAGCCCAGGGTGATCATGACGGTGGCCACGATCATGACCCACACCAGCAGGCTGGCGTCGAGGTAGGTGGCGTTCATCGCTGAGCCTCCAGCCATTCGAACAAGGCCATGCCGGCCAGCATGGCGATCACGAAGACAAAGGCCGGGCCTTGTCCGCTGCCCATGGCCACCAGCGCGGGGCCGGGGCAATAGCCCGCCAAACCCCAGCCCACACCGAAGGTGATGCTGCCCAGCACCAGGCGCAGGTCGATGCGCGTGGCGGTCGGCCATTGCATGCTCGTGCCCAGCAACGATTGATCGCGCGGCCTGGCCAGCCAAAAGCCGATCAGGCCGATGCCGATGGCACCTGCCATGACCAGCGCCAGGGACGGGTCCCACGGCCCCAGCAGGTCCAGAAAGCCCAGCACCTTGGCCGGGTCGGCCATGCCCGAGAGGATCAGCCCCAGCCCGAAGATCAGTCCGGCCAGGCCAGCGGTCAGGATCGGCATGTGTGTGGTCCTTTGAAGCTTCAAGGTGAGATGAGGTGGCGCACGACGGCCACCGTTGCGAAGCCGCTGGCCATGAAGCACAGCGTGGCCACCAGGGAGCGCGGCGACAGGCGGCTCAGGCCACACACGCCATGGCCGCTGGTGCAGCCCGAGCCGTAGCGCGTGCCCACGCCGACCAGCAAGCCCGCGACAATGAGGGTGGGGCTGATGGCGGGGGTGTGCATCGGCGGCAAGGGTTGCAGCACTTGCCAGGCCCAGGGTGCCAGCAGCAGGCCGCCGATGAAGGCGGCGCGCCAGGCGATGTCGCCCGGCACCGGACGCAGGATGCCGCCCAGCGTGCCGCTGATGCCCGCGATGCGGCCGTTGAGCAAGATCAGCATGCTGGCGGCCAGGCCGATCAGCAGCCCGCCGGCCAAGGCGCTTACGGGGGTGAAGTTCAACCAATCGATGGTGATCATCTCAAGCCGCTCCTGTCGATGAGGGTGTCAAGCAAGCAGCAGAAGCTGCGCCTGGATGGATTGGGTCTGAGGCTTGGGCACCTCGGCGGCCGAGGCGAATGCCGGCCAGTCCGCGATGGCGCTGCGCACCTCTTGAATCACGCGCTTGGCCGAACCCACGCCGAAGCGTTCGGCCTCGACCATCAGGTCGGCCACCTCGAAGCCTTTGAACTTGCCGTTGACCGACATGAGGTGCTGGTTTGTCCAATCGCCTTGCGGATTGTGCGCGAAGGTCACGTCGTAGGCCGGAGACAGCGCCCAGCGTTGACCTTGCCTGAGGCGGAAGGAAAAGTTCTTGGTGTGGTCATCGCAGTTGCGGCCCATCACATTGAACACCATGCGCCTGAAGGCCTCTTCCATGTCCTCGTAAGGCAGCTCAAGCGCGCGGATGGCCATGAACAGCTGCGAGTAGGCGTTCGTGCCTTTTTTCTTGTAGTCCAGGTGGTCCATGGCGCACAAGGTTTGCAGGTGGTGGCGGGTGTTCTCCAGCCCACGGTCGAAGCGTTTGGTCATGAAATGCGCGCGCCCGTTTTCCTTGAGCAGGCGGCAGTCCGTCATGTGGATGCCGGCCGCGCGCGCCATCAGGTGGTAGGCGTATTCGATGCGGCCGTAGTCTTGCGAGCTGCCCAGCTCATGGTCCGTGCCCATGCCATCAAACTTGAGCAGCCAGTGCTCGAAGCCGGGCGGCGCATCGAGCTGGCCGGCCAGGATCTCATCCGTGCCGGGGTGCCAGGCGATCACGGCCTTGGCCCGCGCGCCGCCTGCGGAGGTGCCCACTTCAATGATGCTGCGCAGGGCCGAGCTGGCATGGTTGTCATCGTCGATGACGCCGGCCACGGCCTTGCGTGCCTCTTCGACCAGGCTGCCCAGCACGATGGCAGTGGCTTTTTGCGTGGCGGGTCCGCGTGCGGGTTTGAAGCTCAAGGCGCCCATGCCGCGCGCGCTCATGTAGGCCAGCCGGTCCAGTGGCGTGACGGCGCTGGCGGCAATGCCCTTGTCGGCCATGTAGCGGTTGATCAGCGCGTTGCCGAAGTCGTCGGGCAGGGCGTCGCTGAGCAGGGCGGGCAGGCGCTTGTAGGTGGCCTCGGGCAGGTCGGTGAAGAGGTAGGTCTGGCTGCTTTGGGCCGGCATGTGCAGGGGCGATGGCTCGATGCCGCTGGCTTTGAAGGCCTCGGTGTAGGCGAAGACGTGGTAACCGTAGACCGGGTCCAGCGCGACGGCGCCCATGTGCTGGCCCCACAGGTACACATCGACCTGGTGGACGTGTTTGTAAGGCGTCGGTCTTTTGGTGGTGGCCATGGGCGTGGTTCGGCTTTCAGCCCAGTGGTCGCGCCACGCGGGGTCGGGCGGCGCGTTGCCGGGGCTCGGCATGGCGGTCCAGCATCAAGGGGTTGATCGTGGCCACCGGCGCGATGGTCTTGAGCCAGTCGGCCCGGCCCAGGGCGCGAAGCACCGAGGTCAATGTTCGCAAGGTGGAGCCCTGGCCGCCTTCTAGGTTGCGCAAGGCGCGCACGCTGATGCCAGCGCGCTCGGCCAGGGTCTTCTGGTCGATGTTGCGGTCCAGGCGCAGGGCTTTGAGCCGCAAGCCCAAGGCAGCTTCCAGCTCTGGCGGGGTTTCGTTGCTGAGGGCCATGGCGCAGTGGTGGTGTTAATTAATTGTCTTTATTGTGCCGATTGATTGGCTTCTTGAGATCAAGGATCTCTTTGAGGACAATTGTGACAATCATCATGTAATCCGTCAATCACCATAAAGGGTCAAGGATTGCCTCTTGTGATTAAAAAACTGATCAAAAGGCAAATAAAGGGCAATTATTACCATGAATCGAGCAAAAGAAAGCCGCCTCAAAGGCGGCCTGCTTGGCGGCTTGAAGAGTGATCAGGCCGTCGGCGGCACGTAACCCTGCACCTGATCGCCACCGCCACCGAAGAAAAACTGTTCCATCTGGCGCGCCAGGTACTGGCGGGCACGCGCATCGGCCAGGTTCAAGCGGTTTTCATTGACCAGCATGGTCTGGTGCTTGAGCCACAGCTGCCAGGCTTCTTTGCTGATCTCGTTGTAGATGCGTTTGCCCAGCTCGCCCGGGTAGGGCGCGAAATCCAGGCCGTCGGCTTCCTTGTTCAGGTGCTTGCATTGAATGGTGCGTGCCATGATCGAGTCTCTTCTTGTTCCAAAGTCTTTGAGGAAAATCACTTCAAGGGTTTGACCAGCACTTGCGAGCGCCGGTCCCACTTGTAATGGCGTTTGCGCGCCTCGGGCAACCAGTTGGGGTCCACCGGCGCGAAGCCACGTTTGTTGAACCAGTGCATGGTACGCGTGGTCAGCACGAACAGCGAACTCAGGCCCATGGCCTTGGCGCGCTGCTCGATGCGTTTGAGGATGCGTTCGCCATCGCCCTGGCCCTGCACATTGGGTGAGACGGTCAGAGCCGCCATCTCCGCCGTGCCGGTCTCCGGATAAGGGTAGAGTGCCGCGCAGCCGAAGATCACGCCGTCGTGCTCGATCACGGTGTACTGCGACACATCGCGCTCAATCTCCGTGCGGCTGCGCTTGACCAGGGTGCCGTCTTGTTCGAAAGGCTCGATCAGTTGCAAGATGCCGCCCACGTCGTCGGGTGTGGCCTCGCGCAGGCTCTCGAGCTTTTCGTCGACGATCATGGTACCCACGCCATCGTGCGTGAACACCTCCAGCAGCAGGCTGCCATCGACCGAGAACGGGATGATGTGCACGCGCTCGACGCCGCCTTCGCTGGCCTTGACGCCATGCTGAAGGTAGTAAGAGGTGTCGATGGGCTGCAGCGGATTGGGCAGGGCGGCCAGCAGGCGCTTGGCGTCGAGCAAGGCCAGCTCCTGGTCGATCTCTTCATCCGGATCGTGCTGGCGCGCTTCGAGTTCGACCGCCTTGGCCGGCTCCTGCACGATGCTTTGCAGGATGCCGCGCACCTCGGTCACGAAGATGAGTTTGTCGGCCTGCAGGGCGATGGCTGCGCTGGTGGCCACGTCTTCCATGCTCAGGTTGAAGGCCTCGCCGGTGTGCGAAAAGCCGAATGGCGAGAGCATCACCATGGCGCCGGTGTCGATGGCACGCCGCACGGCCACCGAATCGATCTTGCGGACCAGTCCGGTGTGCATGAAGTCCACGCCATCGACGATGCCCACGGGGCGGGCGGTCACGAAGTTGCCGGAGATCACGCTCACCGAGGCGCCGGCCATGGGCGTGTTGGGCAGGCCCAGCGAAAAAGCAGCTTCGATCTCATAGCGCAATTGGCCGGCGGCCTCTTGCGCGCAATCGAGGGCCACCGGGTCGGTGATGCGCATGCCGTGGCTGAACCGGGAGACCTGGCCTTTGGCACGCAACTGCTCTTCCAGTTGGGGCCTGAAACCATGCGCCAGCACGATGCGCACGCCCATGGCCTGCATCAGCGCCAAGTCCTGCACCAGGCTCTCAAGCTTGCCGGCGGCGATCGCCTCGCCCGCGATGCCGACCACGAAAGTCTTGCCGCGGTGGGCGTGGATGTACGGCGCCACGGAGCGGAACCAGGGCACGAAGGTGTGGGGGAAGACGAGGTCCATCAGCTTGGCGATCGCGGAAAAAGGAGGTTTCCTGAAACAGCCTGCAATGGTACGGGGTTTGTCCGGTGGATGTTTGAAAAGCCGGGTCGGTCAGCCCGACAGCGCGCGGTTGTTGTTGATGCAGCGCTGACGCCATTCGCGCGGTGTCATGCCTGTCCACTTTGAGAAGGCGCGCGAGAAATTGGTCGGGTCGCTGTAGGCCACGGCTTCTGCCACCTGGTGGATCGGCATGCTGGGATCGGCCAGCAAGCGTGCGCTGTCTTCGAACCGAAGCTGCTCGACCAAGGACTTGAAGGTGGCGCTTTCCTGCGCCAGTTTGCGCTTGAGCGTGCGGATCGACATGGCCAAGTCGCTGGCCACCTCGTCGATCTGTTGGTAGCGCCCGGGTGCCGTCTTGATGCATCCGATCACCTGGGCCGAGACGGTGCCCCGCACGATGGTGCTGTTGGTCACCAACTCCTGGTCGCAGCGAAGCAGGGCCTGGCTGAGGCTGGCTGGGTTGGCCGTGGGGATGCGTCTGAGCAGGTCGGCAGACTGGAAGCAAAACTGCGTCAGTGGCGCGCCGAAATGGAAGACGGGCAGGCGGTCCTTGTAGCGCTCATGGGCTGGCGGGGCGGCATAGGGCACCCGCAGTTCCATGGGCCAGCGCTCGCGTGTGAGGTCTTTCACCACCAGCTTGGTCAGGACGGTGCAAAGCAGCACCAGTGTCATGTCCAGCATGAAGGTCCGCAGCTCGCCCAGGGGCGCCCGCTCCTGCAGGGTCACGACGGTCCAGTCCCCTTCGGTGGTGATCCGGGCCTGAAAGATGGACGAAGGCGGCACGCAGCGCACCGAGAAATCGACCGCATCGCCCAGGGTGGCGCAACTGAGCAGGCCGTAGCCCACGATGCCCAAATGCGTCACCTGGGCATGCAGCCCCAATTTGTAGGCCAGGGCGTCGTCCGGCCACAGACGCCGCAGGTTCTCGGCCAGGGCCGCAACTTGCCGGGCGGTGATCCGCCCCCGTGGGTTTTGCAGGTCAGACAACTTCAAGCCAGTGCCCGTCAGCACGTCTGCATCCGTGTGGCCGCGCAGGCGGGCCGCGGCCACCAGGGACATGCCGAAATGCGCGGCGAGGGTCGCGATGGGCTGATCGGAAGAACGCATGGAGACCGAGGGTGTCAAGGATGGCCCGAAATGATCATTTTATGGCCCCCTTGCCCCTCACGCATGCGTGGATGCCCTCGCTAGGCTTGCGCATCTCCAACATTGACTCACCACAAGGAATGTTCAACATGTCACATACCGCCCTGATCGCCCGCCAATCGGCGCCCATGCTGCGCCGCGTCGCCGCGGCCCTGGCCCTGACGCTGGTGGCCGTTGCCGCACAAGCCGCTGGCGACGAGCACTGGAAGGGCCCCGAACCCACGGTGGCTTCGCTGGAAGCGGCCGGCCCCTTCAAGGTGGCATCAAGCAAGCTGGTGGCATCCTCGCAATACGGCAGCGCTACCACGGTGTTCTACCCGACGGACCGCACCGTGGGCAGCTATGGCCTTTTCGTGCTGTGCCCCGGCTTCGTCAGCGCGGCGTCTTTGTACTCGGGCATCGCCCAGCGAATTGCCTCGCATGGCTTCGTGGTGGCCGTGGTCTCGACCAAAACCCTGCTCGACCTGCCCAAGGCGCGTGGCACGCAGATAGAAGCTGTGATGAGCGCCGTGATCGCCCAAAGCAAGACACCGGGCGTGGCCTATGCCGG
>CANBUA010000071.1 GCA_947372535.1 Burkholderiales bacterium | reverse complement strand
GGCCGACATGCCGGCCGACTTGTCGCAGGCGGTGCGCGAGACCTTGGCGGTGATCGCCCAGGCCTGCGCCCGCATCGGTGAGGTGGCGTCGCAAGGGGCGCTGGCTGGTGCCCACGGCTTGGCCGATTCGAGCAACTCGCAGGGCGAGGACCAGAAGAAGTTGGACGTGCTGGCCGATGAGCTGATGTCGCAGGCGCTGGGCAGTTGCCGCCACATCGCCGGCTGGGCCAGCGAGGAGCACGAGCAATCGTGGGTGTCCGATGACCATGGCAGCCAGGGCCGCTTCTTGGCTGTGTTCGACCCGCTGGACGGCTCGTCCAACATCGAAGCCAACATTTCGGTGGGCACCATTTTCTCGCTGCTGCCGCACCCTTACCGTGGCACCACGCCTGGCGAGATGGGTTTCATGCAGCCCGGTCACCAGCAAGTCGCCGCTGGCTACGTGCTCTACGGTCCGGCCACCATCATGGTGCTGACCTGCCGGCGCGGCGTGATGATGTTCACCCTGGATCGGAAGTCACTGGTGGAAAGCGGCCCGGCCCGCTGGGTGCTGACCCAGGACCAGGTCGCCATCGCGCCTCAGACCAAGGAGTTCGCCATCAACATGTCGAACCAGCGTTTCTGGGAAAAGCCCGTGCAGCGCTACGTGGCCGAATGCGTGGCCGGCGACAGCGGCCCGCGCGGCAAGGATTTCAACATGCGCTGGGTGGCTTCCATGGTCGCCGAAGTGCACCGCATCATGACGCGCGGCGGCGTCTTCATGTACCCGCGCGACACCAAGGAGCCGCGCAAGGCTGGCCGCCTGCGCCTGATGTACGAGGCCTCGCCCATGGCCCTGCTGATCGAGCAGGCCGGTGGCCGTGCCAGCACCGGCACCAGCAACCTGCTGGATTTGGTGCCTGACACCTTGCACCAGAAGGTGCCCGTGATCCTGGGCTCACGCGATGAGATCGAGCGCATCGTCGGCTACCACGCCGATCCGCACGAGAACGTGTCCTTTCAGCTCTTCAAGACCCGCTCGCTCTTCGTCCAGCCCCAGGCCTGATCGACATGTCCAAACGCCATCCCATCATCGTCGTGACCGGCTCCAGCGGCGCGGGCACGTCCACGGTCAAGAGCACCTTCGACGCCATCTTTCGCCGCGAGGGCATCACGGCGGCCGTGATCGAGGGCGACGCCTTCCACCGTTACAGCCGCCCCGAGATGAAGGTGGCCATGGCTCAGGCCGAGAAGGATGCGCGCAACTTCAGCCACTTCAGCCCCGACGCCAACGAGTGGGAAACCTTGGGCGACCAATTCCGCGCCTATGGTGAATCGGGCCGCTGCAAGACGCGCTTTTACCTGCACAACGACCAGGAAGCCGTGCCCTACAAGCAAGACCCCGGCACTTTCACGCCCTGGGTGGATGTGCCCGTGGACACCGACCTGCTGTTCTACGAAGGCCTTCACGGCTGCGTCAAGACCGATAAGGTGGACCTGACGCGCCACGTGGACATGAAGATCGGCGTGGTGCCCATCATCAACCTGGAGTGGATCCAGAAGATCCACCGCGACACCAAATCGCGCGGTTACTCCAAGGAAGCGGTGTCCGACACCATCCTGAGGCGCATGCACGATTACGTGCACTACATCTGCCCCCAGTTCGGTGAGACCGACATCAACTTCCAGCGCGTGCCGGTGGTCGACACCTCCAACCCCTTCATCGCCCGTGACATCCCCACGGCCGGCGAGAGCATGACGGTGATCCGCTTCCGGAACCCGCGCGGCATCGACTTTCCCTACCTGCTGTCCATGATCCCGGACTCCTTCATGTCGCGCGCCAACACCATCGTGGTGCCCGGCGGCAAGATGGACCTGGCCATGCAGCTCATCCTCACCCCCATGATCCTGCGCCTGATGGAAATCCGCCGCGCGCAGATGCAGTAACCAGCGAAGAAGACACGCACCATGAACGCGCCCCAAATCAGCCTGATCACCTTTGACCTGGACGGCACCATGGTCGACACCGCCAGCGAAATCGCCGAGGCCGCCAACCGCACCTTGACGGACATCGGCCTGCCGCGCCGCCCCGTGGCCGAGGTCACCAACTTCATCGGCCACGGCACGCGCGAGCTCATGCGCGGCCTGCTGGCGCAGGCCAAGGCCAATGGCCACGCCGAGCTGGTCGATGCGCTGGATGTCGAGTCAGTCATGCACTGTTTTGAAGGGCACTACCAGGCCACCACCGGCACCGATAGCCGCCTCTATCCGGGCTGCCTCAGCGGCCTTCAAAGGTTGCGTGATGCGGGCATCAAGCTTGCGTGCGTCACCAACAAGGAAATCCGCTTTGCCGAGCGCGTGCTTGAGGTGACAGGTCTGGCCGAGTTTTTCCCCATCGTCATCGGTGGGGACAGCATGGAACAGAAAAAACCCCATCCTCTGGTCATCAACCATTGTCTTGGCGCATTTTCCGTGGACCAATCAAGGGCAGCGCACGTGGGGGATTCGAGCATTGACATGGACACCGCGCGCCGCGCCGGTGTGGCCGCCTGGGCAGTGCCCTACGGCTACAACGGTGGGCAGGCCATTGAAACGTCGTCGCCGGATCAACTGTTTGCCACCATCGACCACATCGCCGATCACGTGCTGGCCGACCGATTGGCCGCCTGATTTGACTTGACTGACCGAGACTCATCACTTCTTCGTTGTTCGACCCTAACCTGGAGAGAAGACCATGGCTGTGAGCACCCCGATCGCCGACATTGGCTGGCCTGCCGTCCCGTTTCGCCTCAAGGGCACGGATGGCAAGACGTATTCCCTCAAACAACTGGCGGGGCCGCGAGGCACGTTGGTCATGTTCATCTGCAACCACTGCCCCTATGTGAAGGCGATCATGCCGCGCATCCTGCGTGACGCGCGCGAGTTGCTGCCCCTGGGCGTGAACGTAATTGCCATCAACTCGAACGATGACGAGGCCTATCCGGAAGACAGCTTCGAGGGCATGAAGGCCGCCGCCGTTGCGCTGGACATGCCCTTCCACTACCTTCACGACGATACCCAGGAAGTGGCGCAAAGCTACGACGCGGTTTGCACGCCTGATTTCTACGGTTTCGATGCCGACTTGCGCCTGCAATACCGTGGCCGCCTGGACGCGTCACGCAAGGAAGCCGCGCCTGATGATGCCCAGCGTGAGCTGTTCGATGCCATGCGCCTGATCGCGCACTACGGCTACGGCCCGGCCGAGCAGCACCCCAGCATGGGATGCTCGATCAAATGGCGCGAAGAGGCCGAAGTGCCAGAGCGCATGGACGCCAAGGCCGGCAGCGCCAATTGGTCGCAGCCGGCCGCCTGAGCCCAGCGTTGGTCAGTCCCTGCAAGCGAAGTTGCTGGCAGGGATGTAGTTAGGCACCACAGTGCTGCCGATGTAGCGCGCCACTTTGGGGAAGGCGCACAGGGGGCGCGTGCGGCTGGTCGACCACGAGGCCAGCGGGATGTCCAGGTTGGTGCCCGCAAAGCCTGCGATGGGTGGGTTGGCATTGCTGGGGGCGAACGCCGGCCCCTTCTCCACCCAATCTTCCAGCACTTTGAACAGGTTGAATCGGTCGGTGCCCAAGCCGCCGAAGCAGTGGCCCATGCCGGGGACCACGTACAAGCGGGCGTACTGTTCGGTGCTCAAGCCGCCACGTGCCTGGTCCGTGGCCTGTACCTTCTTGTACCAGTCGATGACATCCAGGGCGGACACCGCGCCGTCGCCCGCGCCGGTGAAGGCAATGATCTTGCCGTGCGTCTTGAACGCCGTCAGGTCGCTGGGATTGGCCACGTTGTAGAGACTGAGGGCCGATTGTGGAAAGGCCGGTGTGGTCGTGGTCAGGCCCAGGTAGGCCGCCTCGATGTCAACCGACTTGAGGTAGGCGTAGGACTGTGCCGCCGTGCCCACCACCGCCGTGTGCGAGGGTGGGTTTTGCATGAGCTTGGAGAACACCCCGCCGGTGAGGGCAGCCAGGACGGAATAGTCGTAGCCCGCGACGGATTGAATGCGCCAGGTGCGCCAGGAACCGAAGCTCAGGTTCGTGCCCATGGTGGGCTCCCACGGATAACTGGCATAGATCGGGTCACCGTTGCTGCGCTTGACGCCCGCCACCATCTTGGTCAGCACGTTGTACTTGGCCTGGCTCAGGCAATTGGATGTCTGCCCGGCCGTGCACAACAGGGTGGCGGGGTTGAACACCGTTTGACAGGCCATCGTGTCATTGACGATTTCGTCGGCGGCGCCATCCAGCATGTCGCAGGCGGCGATCACTTTCTTCTGCACGACCTTCATGTCGGCGCTCGTGAGGGCATCGCCTGGCTTGACCGCCAGGGTGGACATCAGCCTGGCATCGTCGGCCATCTGAAAGGCCGTGTGCGCGAACCGGAAAGCCGGGTCGCCCATGAGGACGCCATCGAACTGCGATTGGAAGGTGGTGGCCGCTTCGAGTGCGTGGCGCCCCCCCGTCGAGCAGCCAACGAAGTAAGAACGGCTCGGCCCCACGCCGTAGTAGCGATTGATGATCGTCTTGGCATTGGTGGTGACCACCTCGACGGCGCGGCGGGCATAGTCCAGCCGGGCGTCGGCGTCAAAACCGAAATCGGTCATGCCACCCATGGGCTCCAGGGTATAGCTGGGGTTCTTGTGGCCAGAATCGTTGCTCACGACCGCATAGCCGCTGTCGAGCGCTGTTTCCGGCAGTTGGCCCTGGAGGTTGCCGGTCGCGTCTCTGACCACACCGTCGCTGCCGCCACCACCTTGGAAAAAGAACTTGCCGTTCCAGGGCGTGGGCAAGCGAAGTTCAAAGCCAATGGGGCGACGGGTCTGGTTTGTGCCGTCGTAGCTGATGTAGCGGCGGTCGCCGGTTGTGCCTTGGATGAGGCAATATGCCGGCGTCCCGGAGGCGGCGCCAACGGGCTCGGCATGGGTCACATCGGCCAGGTCGCTGATCGCTGCGGCCATGCTGCCGCAGTCCGGCGTGGCCTGGGCAGAGGTGCCAGTGGCCGCCCAGGCCAGAAAGGCGAGTGCAAGTACTTTGGGCCCGCGCAGGGGTGAGGAACGATGTCTCATGGAGAGGTTTTCCGGCAGAGGAATGAATCGGGCCATTCGCTGAGTGCCTCGTTACCCATTCCCCGTGATGGTTATTTTTATGGCAGTTTTTTATTCATTGAATGGCAAATAAATTGCCATGCAAGTGTAGTTCGTCGCTGTCGGTTGACGCGACTTCACCGTCCGCCGAAATAGGGGGGTCAGGACGCGTGGTGCAGCCCGGCGGCCTGCCGAGCCAGCGCTTCGATGGCCGCCCAATCGCCCGCTTGAACTGCCTTGACCGGTGCCAGCCACGATCCCCCCACGCAGGCCACATTGGGCAGGGCCAGAAAATCAGGTGCCGTCTCCAGGGTGATGCCGCCGGTCGGGCAGAAAACAGCATGGGCAAACGGCCCGCCAAAGGCCTTGAGCATGTTGATGCCCCCAGCCTGCTGCGCCGGGAAGAACTTGAAACTCTCGAACCCGGCGTCGAGTGCCGTCATCAATTCCGAAGCCGTGGCCACGCCGGGCAGCAGAGGCAATGACATCCCGGGTGCCGCATCAATGAGGGCAGGGCTCAAACCGGGAGACACCCCGAAATGCGCGCCTGCCCGTGCAGCGTCTTCCCACTGAGCTGGCGTGGTGATGGTACCGGCCGCGATCACCGCATCGGGCAAGGCCTTGACCAGCGTCTGGATCACTTTCAAGGCGATCGGCGTGCGCAAGGTGATCTCCAGCACCTTCAAGCCACCTGCCAATAAAGCTTGCGCTAACGGCACGGCGTCCTCGGTGCGCTCAATCACCAGCACCGGGATGACCGGGCTCAGGCGCATGGTGCGTTGGATCAGTTCAGTGGGTGATGTCGACATGGGGCGAGGTCTCCTGCCGTGGGGCGTCTTCATGAAAGGTCGAGGGCGGGCAGGCTGGCATGCCAAACGTCATCGCACCTTGCTCAGCCCCCGTGACGGTGCTGCGCATGGCCCCGAACAGTTCGCGCCCGATGCCGATTTGGTTGCCACTCAGGTCGATTTGCTCGATGTGGCGGGCCGCCCAGACATCGTTGGGCACCAGGGCTTGCAGCACGCCTTGTTCGGCATCCAGCCGGATCACATCGCCGGAGCGAACCTTGGCCAAGGGCCCACCGTTGGCCGCTTCTGGCGTGACATGGATGGCGGCGGGCACCTTGCCGGAGGCGCCAGACATGCGCCCGTCCGTGACCAGCGCCACCTGAAAGCCTTGATCTTGCAGGTTGGCCAGCGTAGGCGTGAGCGAATGCAGCTCCGGCATGCCATTGGCGCTGGGCCCCTGGAAGCGCACGACGGCCACCAGGTCGCGGTTGAGTTCGCCACGGTGGTAGGCGGCCAGCATGTCTTCCTGGCTGTGAAAGACGATGGCCGGCGCCTCGATCACGCGGTGCTCGGGCTTGACCGCCGAAACCTTGATCATGGCCCGGCCCAGGTTGCCATCGAGCAGGCGCAGGCCGCCATCGGGCGTGAAGGGTTCTGCAAAGGGGCGCAACACCGTGGTGTCCTCGCTGTGAAGCGCGGTCTCTTCCCACACCAGCGCGCCATCGACCAGGGCAGGGCGGCGCGTGTAGGCCCACAGGCCTTCGTCGCCCGTGATGTGACCGGCCACGGTCTTGACATCGGCGTGCAACAGACCGGCTTGCAGCAATTCGCGGATCACGAAAGCCACGCCGCCCAAGTCCTGGAAACGGTTCACATCAGCGCTGCCATTGGGGTAGACACGCGCCAGCAGCGGCACGATCTGGGACAGGGCGTCGAAATCATCCCAGTTGATCAGGATGCCGGCCGTGCGCGCCATGGCCACCAGGTGCAGGGTATGGTTGGTCGAGCCGCCCGTGGCCAGCAAGCCGATGAGGCCGTTGACCACGCAGCGCTCGTCGACCACCTCGCCGATGGGTGTGTACTCGCTGCCTTGTGCCGTCAGCTGCAGCACCCGCCTCGCCGACTCGCGCGTCAGGGCTTTGCGCAAAGGCGTGCCGGGGTGCACGAAGGCTGTGCCGGGCAGGTGCAGGCCCATGATCTCCATCAGCATCTGGTTGCTGTTGGCCGTGCCATAGAAGGTGCAGGTGCCCGAGGAGTGGTAGGACTTTTCTTCGGCCACCAAGAGGTCTTCTTTGGACAGGTCACCAGCCGCGAAACGCTGGCGGATCTTGCCTTTTTCAACATTGCTCAGGCCAGTGCCCATGGGCCCGGCCGGCACGAAGATCGTGGGCAAGTGGCCAAAGGTCAGCGCGCCGATCATGAGGCCCGGCACGATCTTGTCGCACACGCCCAGGCACAAGGTGGCGTCGAACATCTGATGCGACAGTGCGATGGCCGTGCCCATGGCGATCACATCGCGCGAGAACAGTGAGAGTTCCATGCCCGCCTGGCCCTGGGTCACGCCATCGCACATGGCCGGCACGCCGCCAGCAAACTGTGCCGTGCCGCCGACTTCGCGCGCTGCCTGCTTGATCCATTCCGGATACTCGTGGAGCGGCTGGTGGGCCGACAACATGTCGTTGTACGACGAGACGATGCCGATGTTGGGCGCCTTCTGGCTGCGCAGCCAGATCTTGTCGCCCGCCGGCGCGCCGGCATAGGCATGCGCCAGATTGGTACAGCCCAGCGTGGCCCGCTGAACCAGGCGCGTGTGGTTGTCGGCCTGCTGGGCCAATTGGTCCAGGTAACGCTGGCGGGTGACGGCACTGCGCTGCTTGATGCGCTCGGTGACGTCGATGAGACGGGTATGCAATGTCACGGTTTCGCCTTCTCAATGCTCGTCAGCAGGATAACCTCAGGCCGGGTTCCCGGGTGGCCAGTGGTGTTTCATCCTTGCCCTAAACTGCCTCGATGACGATGAGCACCTCCTCCAATGTTGCGCAGGATTTGTCCGGCCCTGTGTTGCACATGGGCACCGATGCCCCCCAGCAGGCCGGCGACCTGGCCGAGTTCATCGCCGAGCAACTGAGGCAGGCGCTGGTCCTCAGGTCGCGCGCCACGCTGATCGTGTCTGGCGGACGCACCCCTTTGGCCATGTGGCAAGCGCTGTGCAGGCTGCCGCTCGATTGGCGGCGAGTGGACATCACCTTGGCCGACGAGCGTTGGGTTCCCCCCGATCATCCTGCCAGCAACGAAGCCCTGGTGCGCCAGCATCTTCTGCAAGGGTTGGCCGGTGATGCGCACTGGGTGCCTCTGTACAACGGTGCGGTCACACCGCAAGCCGCCTTGCCGGCGCTGGAGGCATTGCTGGTCAGTTGCATCCAATGGCCGGCCGATGTGGTGGTGCTGGGCATGGGCGCCGATGGGCACACGGCCTCGTGGTTCCCGGGTCAGGAACTGCCTGAAGATGGTGGCCTGTGCATGGCAGTGGCGGCCCCACCTGCGCCCAACGTCACCGAGCCGCGCGTCAGCCTCACGCCGAGGGCTTTGCTGGATGCCCGGTGCTTGATCGTGCACCTGCAGGGCCTCGACAAGGAGGCCACCTTGTCTGGGGCGCTGTTGCCCCCGGGGGATGAGCCATCAGGCACGGCAAATGCCAAGACGTTGGCACTGTCTTTGCCCATCCGGCGCGCGCTGTGGGCGCCCGGGCAAACCTGCCATGTCTATTTCTCGGAGTGATCCACATCCATGACCTCCTCATCGACCTACCCTCGGCTGTTGGGCGACATCGGTGGCACCAATGCACGACTGGCCTTGCTGGATGCGCCGGATGCGCCCATCAGTCATGTTCGGCACCTGCCTACCAATGAGTTCACAGGGCTGGAGGCGGCGATCGAGCACTACCTGGGCGATCTTCAAGATCAAGGGGCCTTGACCCGTCGACCCACCTGGGCCAGCCTTGGCATCGCCGGACCCATCGTGGGCGACGAGGTCAAGATGATGAACCTCGATTGGTCTTTCTCGGCGCGTGCGCTCAAGCAGCGCCTGGGCTTGGACCGGCTTTGCTGCCTCAATGATTTCACGGCGCTGGCCTGGTCCTTGCCCTCGATTGCTCAGGATCACCTGGTACAGATTGGCGGCACCCATGCAGAGCCGGGCCGATCGTTGGCGCTGTTGGGTGCGGGCACTGGGCTGGGCACTTCAGCGCTGATCCCGGTGCCCTGTGCGCCGCAAAGCCCCGGCCCTCGCTGGACAGCCCTGGTGGCTGAAGGCGGGCACGTCACCCTGGCCAGCAGCAATGAGCGCGAGTCCGAGGTGCTTCGGATCCTGCATCGACGCTGGGAACATGTCTCGGCAGAACGCGTGCTCAGCGGTGCTGGGCTGGTGATCCTGTACGAGGCCTTGTGCATCCTGCACCGGCACATGCCGGAGCAAGTCACGCCTGCCGATGTCACCGAGCGTGGCGCCTCGGGTGATTGCCCGGTCTGTCAGGAAGCCGTGGCCATGTTCTGCGATTTCTTCGGCACCGTGGCCAGCGACCTGGCCTTGTCGCTGGGCGCCTTGGGCGGGGTCTACATCGGTGGGGGCATCATCCCCAAGCTGGGCCGGACTTTCGTGGATTCAGGCTTTCGGAATCGCTTTGAGGACAAGGGGCGGTATCGCGGGTATCTGTCGCCCGTGCCGGTGTACGTCATCCACGATCCGCAGGCAGCCCTGCTGGGCGCGGCGATGGCCTTGGCGCACTTGCCGGCGCATGCTTGAACGGGAGATCACCAGCGCGCTGCCGCGGCAAGCGCTGGCGACGATTCAGTTCGATTCGTGATGGGGGTCGCGCGACGCGAGCACCTTATCGATGCGCTTGCCGTCCATGTCCACCACCTCGAAGCGCCAGCCTTCCCATTCGACGTGGTCGGTCGTCTGGGGCAGGCGGCCCAACAGCATCATGACCAGGCCTGCCATGGTGTTGTAGCGGCCTCGGTCTTCATCGGGCAGGCTCTTGAGCGCCAGGCGGTCCTTCAGCTCGGGCACGGGGATCAGGCCATCGATCAGCCAGGAGCCATCTTCGCGCTGGATGGCCCAGGCGTTTTCCTCCTCGTCCGTGGTGAACTCCCCGGTGATGGCCTCGAGCACGTCGCGCAAGGTGATCACGCCTTGCACCTCGCCGTATTCGTCTACCACGAAGACCATCTGCGACACCGAGCCCCTGAAATGCTCCAGCAGTTCCATCCCGGAGAGCGTCTCGGGCACGAACACAGCAGGTTGCAGGCCCGTGCGCAGATCGGCCGTTTGTGTGGAGGCGAACTGCTGCAGCAATTCCTGCGCGGTGATCACGCCGATGACATCGTCCAGGCCGCCGCCGCAGACGGGGTAGCGCGAATGGCCATGCTCCTTGATGATGGCCAGGTTCTCTTCCAGCGTGGCCTCCAGGTTGAGCCAGGCCATGTCGCTGCGCGGGATCATCATCGAGCCGATCTGACGGTCATCGAGGCGGAACACATTGCGCACCATCTGGTGCTCATGTGCTTCGATCACACCGGCATCCAGGCCTTCTTCCAGGCTGGCGGCGATCTCTTCTTCGGTCACGCCCCGATTGCCGCTTTCCTTTATGCCCAGCAGCTTCAGCGTGGCTTCCGTGCAGAAGGACAGCAGCTTCACGAAAGGCTTGGTGAGCTGCGAGAGCAGCGTCATCGGCAAAGCTACCACTCGGGCAATCGACTCGGGGTACATCTGGCCCGCCCGCTTGGGCACCAGTTCGCCAAAGATGATGGTCACGAAGGTGATCACCAACACCACGATGGCCGTGGCCGTGATCGAGGCGGCCCGGTTGGGGATGGTGGAGAAATACGACTGGATGAGGGTGGCCAACGGCGCCGAGAAAGCGGCCTCGCCGACGATGCCGTTGAGCACACCGATGGAGGTGATGCCGATCTGCACAGTGGACAAATACTGCGTGGGGTTGTCCTGCAACTGCATGGCGGCCTTGGCCCCATCGTCACCAGTCTCGGTCATCACCTGAAGGCGGGCCTTGCGACTGGAAGCCAGCGCCATTTCGGACATGGCGAACAGGCCGTTGAGAACAACCAGAAAGAGCAGTAAGGCGAGGTCCATGGAGGGCTCCAGCAAAGGCTGGGCCAGCGGTCGAGATGGCGAGAATTTATCAGAATCGCCGACAATGCCCTCATGATCTATTTGTTGGGTGATTTGCAAGGTTGTTGTGATCCCTTGTCGCGTCTGTTGGACGAGGTGGCTTTCACGCCATCACGCGACCACCTCTACGTGCTGGGTGACCTGGTCAACCGGGGCCCCGATTCCTTGGGTGTTTTGCGCCGTCTGCGCGGCCTGGGCGCATCGGCCACTTGCCTGCTGGGCAACCATGACCTGCACCTGCTGGCCGTCGCCCACGGGGTGCGCAAGCCGCATCGCCAGGACACCATCGCGCCCATCCTGGAGGCGCCCGACCGTGAAGAATGGCTGCACTGGTTGCGGCATCGACGCATGGCCGTGCACGCGCATGGCTGGCTCATGGTGCACGCCGGGGTGCTGCCGCAATGGGATGTGGCTCAGACCATGGCCTTGGCCGCCGAGGTTGAAGCGGTGCTGCAAGGGCCCGATCTGGCGCGATTCCTGCCGTTGATGTATGGCAACGAACCTGCCCGCTGGGATGACAGCTTGCAAGGCCCTGACCGACTGCGCTGCATCGTCAACAGCCTGACGCGCCTGCGCTTTTGCGCGGCGGACGGCACCATGGAGTTCGAGAGCAAGGACGGGCAGGGGCCTGCGCCTGACGGCTTCATGCCGTGGTTCGATGTACCTGGGCGGCGCACGGCCCATGCGTCGGTCGCCTTTGGCCACTGGTCCACGCTGGGGCTGATCAACCGGGACGATCTGCTGTCGCTGGACACCGGGTGTGTTTGGGGCGGCCAGCTGACGGCTGCGCGCTTGACGGATTCGGGCCGCGAGGTGATCCAGATTCAGTGCCCGCAGGCGCTCAAGCCTGGCAAGGGCTGAAGGAAGCGTCCGAACAGGCTCGCGGTTGCCCTACAATGGCGCCCTTGACGAATTGGAGACGTGGCCGAGTGGTTTAAGGCAGCGGTCTTGAAAACCGCCGAGGGTTTGCGCCCTCCGTGAGTTCGAATCTCACCGTCTCCGCCATGCAACCCATGGCAACAAGTTGCTCCGGCTCGGCGAGCAACCCTGTCGTCCAGACGCCCGCTCAGGCAAGGCATGATGTCGCCTCCGCGTTGGCCTCCAGACGCCCCTGCCTCGATTGTCCCCATGACCTCCAGCTTCTTCCGCACGGCCTTGGTCCTTGGCCTGCTGACTGCCATCGGCCCCTTCGCGATCGACATGTACCTGCCGGCCCTGCCCGCCATCGGCCAGAGCCTGCACGCCGACACTGGCGCGGTCCAGTGGAGCCTGATGGCCTTCTTCATGTCGCTGGGTCTGTGCCAGTTGATCTACGGTCCCTGGTCCGACATGGTGGGCCGCAAGCTGCCTTTGTATGTGGGGCTGGTGCTGTTCGCCGTCACCAGCGTGGCCTGTGGCCTGGCGCAAGACATCCACACCTTGACCATCTGGCGATTCATCCAGGGCATTGGCGCCTGCGCGACCATGGTGATCCCGCGCGCCATCGTGCGTGACTTGCACACCGGCACCGACGCGGCCCGCCTGATGTCGCTGCTGATGCTGGTCTTCAGCGTATCCCCCGTGCTGGCGCCCCTGGCCGGCAGCATTGCCATCGAGCTGGCCGACTGGCGTGCCGTGTTCTGGGCCGTGACCGTGATCGCCTTACTCGGTTTGGTGCTGGCAGCCACCACTTTGCCTGAAACGCGGCCACCGGCTGCCCGCCTTGGCAGCAACTTGGGCAGCGCCTGGTCGGGCTACCTCACCTTGCTCAAGGACCGGCATTTTCTGGGCCTGACCTTCATCGGTGGCTTTGGCATGGCCAG
This sequence comes from Burkholderiales bacterium, assembly GCA_947372535.1. The sequence continues at coordinate 5,223 of CANBUA010000071.1, read as the reverse complement.
CTTCTTCGTCTACCTGGCCAACTCATCCTTTGTGCTGATCCAAGGTTATGGCCTCACGCCCACGGTCTACAGCTTTTTCTTCTCGATCAATGCGGTGGCCTTCATCGGCACGGCGCAGCTGACGGGCTGGCTCACCAAACGTTTCGGCCTGCATGGCGTGGTCAAGGTGGCGGCCATCGGTTATGTGTTGCCCATGCTGGTGTTGGCGGCCTTGTTCCTCATGGGCGTGCGGCGCCTGGATGTGCTGGCCGGGCTGCTTTTCATTGGCTACGGCTTCCTGGGGCTCATCATTCCGACCACTTCCGTGCTGGCCCTGGACAACCATGGCGAAATCGCCGGCACCGCCTCGGCCTTGCTGGGCACGCTGCAGATGGTGACTGGCGCCTTGGTGGTGGCGCTCATGGGCCTGTTCGTGGATGGCTCGGCCCTGGCCATGGTGCTGGGCATCACGGCCTGCTCACTACTCACCTGGGGGCTCACCATCCTGACATTGAGGCGTTCAATCGCATGATGCTCTGTCAGTCAAGGCTGACAGCCGAAGCAGACAACGCCGATGGCGCAGGGGTGATCGGACAAGCACACTGACTTCATTGTGTTTTTTGTCCATAACAGGAGTTACCCATGATCAACCGTACCACCACCATCATTTCCGCCGCCTTGTTGACCCTCAGCCTGGGCGCTTGCTCCGGCATGAGCACCCGTGACCGCAACACCGCCGTGGGCGCTGGCATCGGCGCAGCGGCTGGTGCCGTTCTGACCGGCGGTAGCACTGCGGGCACCCTGGGTGGTGCGGCAGTGGGTGGCGTCATCGGCAACCAAGTCGACAAGAAGTAAATGAGTCACTAGGGTCGCATGGCCCTTCTCCCGTGACCTCTTGAAGTTATCCCCTGATCTTGTGGACAACTTTGTGGGAAATGCCGGGACAAGGGTGATCCCCTAGAGGGTGGACGGGCCAGGTGCTCTGCAAATGAGCAGCCCACTTCGAGCCTGACCACCATTGACGCGCACGGTGAGCTGAAACCAGCCCCGTGCGCTTTTTCATGGGCTCATGACAGGATGAGCAAAGCCTCTTCCTGCCAGTACGCCACGGCGGCGTAATAGCCTTCCCACACACAGCCATTGCACCCTCGGCCACAGCAACTGGTGGGCTCGGGCGGTGGCGCGCGCAAGGCAAGGCCTTGCTTGGCGGCAAGCGCTTGCAGTTGGGCAAACATGGCCAGGGCCGACTCTCGGTCCGTGATGGGCGGCGAATCCATGGATAAGTGTGATCTTGGTCAAAGCTGTCGGATCATAGTCGCCGCCTGCCTGCGTTAGAGTGGGGCGGTATGCCCCCAAGCCCCTCCAAATCAGTCAGTTGGCCAGCGTTGCTGCTCACGATCTTGATCGTCTGGCTGCTGATGTCCGCCCTGGCGGGCATGGGTGCCTGGTGGGCCTGGCACAACCTGTCGGCACGCGTGCAATTGCATGACCAGTCGGCGCGGGTGATGCTGCCTGCCGAGTTGGCCGTCAAGGCCGCGGTCAGCAACTTGGTCGAGGTGCGCCTGGATCAGAATCTGCGCGTGAAGGTGCCCATTCGCCAGACGCTGAGCATCCCCATGGATGACCCGGTGGCACTCAATGTGCGCATCGACACCGTGGTGCCCATCGACCTGGAGGTGCCGCTGGACCACGTGCTGCACGTGGATCAAGTGATCGACCTGGACACCAAGGTCAAGACCCGCGTGCTGGGCATTCCGGTGACGGTGCCCATCAAGGGCCGGGTGCCGCTCAAGGCCGATGTGCCGATCAAGCTGCTCATCCCCATCCACAAACAATTGCCAGTGAGTGTCTCGGCTCCCGCCTTGGTGCGGCTGGCCGGCCCGTTGTCGGTGAAGGTGGACACCATGATCGACACCTTGGTGCCCATCCATGAGTCGCTCAAGCTGCCGGTGACCGCGCCGGTCAGCGCCATGCTGCGTTTCCCAGAGCAGGAGGTGACGGCCGGCCTGCGCTTCATCGACGTGACCTTGCCGCTTCAGGCCGTGGCTTTCGAGGCAATGACACGTCCGGCCTCACCCCTCAACGGTGTCAAGCCGTGACGACAACCAGTGGGGTGACCCGAGGCCAGATGGTGATCACCGTCGTGCTGGCGGCAGCCTGTTGGGTCGCGGCCGTGCTGGCGGGCGTGTGGTGGTTCCGTGGCCATTGGCTCACTGCCATTCAGGTTCACGACCAGCCCCTGGCCTTGAGCCTGCCCTCAGGCTTGCTGGCCAGCGCGGATGTGCATTCCACCGTGCACACGCTGCTCAAGGCCACGCCGCGCATCGTCGTGCCACTCGATCAGCGGGTGTCGGTTCGACTGCCGGGTGAGATCGGCGGTTCGACACGCATCGAAACCACCGTTCCAGTCGACACCGAAGTGAGTTATGCCGCCGAGGTGCCCGTCAAGACCGAGGTCACCATGGACGTGCCCATCGTGTCCTGGCTGCCCCGAATGACCGTGATGCTGCCCTTGGCCTTTTCAGTGCCGGTGAAGGTGACCGTGCCTTTCAAGACCAACCTGCCCATTGCCCTCGACCTTCAGGTGATCGCCGCCATACCTGGGGCCTTGGACCTGCCCTTGAAAACGCGTTTGACCCTGGATGTGCCCTTGCGCCAAGCCATCGCGGCCGAGGTGCTCAGCCGCACGCAGTTTCACCTGCTCTCGGGCATCGAGTACATGCCGGTCATGATTTCAGAGACCACCTTGCGCATGCCTTTACAAGACCTCAGCCTCTTGCCGCCATCGACTGTCTGGCCCGGTCAGGCCGGTTTTTGACGGCGTTGCAACTCGCAAAACAAGGCTGATTGATCCAGGTCGCCGAAGCCATGCTCGTGCGCCTGGGCATAAAGCTGCGTCAGTTCTTGGGTGATCGGCGCATCGAAACCCAGTCCGCCTGCGGTGTGCAGGGCATTGCGCAAGTCCTTGAGCTGGATCGCCAGCGAGCCGCGTTTGGCAAAGTCACCATCGACCATGCGTTGGCCGTGAACCTCCATGATGCGGCTTTCTGCGAATCCGCCACGCAGGGCTTCACGGACTTTGGCCATGTCGGCGCCACCACGCTCGGCCATCAGCAAAGCCTCGGCCACTGCCCCGATGGTGATGCCCACGATCATCTGATTGGCCAGCTTGGCCAATTGCCCGCTGCCCGTTGGGCCGACATGAACCGGCCGCCCCAACACTTCCAGCAAGGGGCGGGCGCGCTCAAAAGCATGCGCCTGCCCGCCCGCCATGATGGCCAGGGTGCCTGCTTCGGCCCCTACCGTGCCCCCGGACACGGGCGCATCCAGCAGCTCCACCCCCTGCGTTTGCAGCTTTTGAGCATGCGCGCGCGCCTGTTCGGGCAGGATGGAGCTCATGTCGATCACCAGGGTGCCGGGCCTGAGCCCCAGGCTGGCGCCAGGCAAAGCAGGGTCGAACAACACCTCGGAGACCACGCCACCGTGTTCGAGCATGGTGATGACCATGTCGGCTTGTGCGACGGCTTCGGCCGGGGTCTGTGCGATTTTGGCGCCATGGTCACCCAGGATTTCGGCCTTGGCTCGGGTACGATTCCACACCGTCAAGGCGAAACCGGCTGTCAGAATTCGGCGAGCCATGGGCAGGCCCATCAAACCGCAGCCTAATAATGTGATTCGAGGCAAAGTGGTCATGGCGTGAAGCCTTGTTGGGATAAGTGGTTCAAAGTGGCGTAAATCTGTCCTTCATCCCTCGTTTGAAGGACAGCCGGATCCCTGAAATTAGGGGAACATACGGTCAACGGGGGTCAAGCCCCACGGCAGTGAAAAACGACATCAATGAACAGCATGGCTGATTCTCTTGCGACGATGACCCCCACTGAGGGCAGGCTCGATGATGCCTTGATTCGAGGGCTGGACCGGTTGGGCGTGGGCGTGCTGATCAAGGAGTTGCCCAGCGGCCGCTACATCTATGTCAATGAGTTGGCGCAGAGCCTGATGGCTGCCCCTCGCGACCCTCTGGGCGCGATCGACGCCGAGTTGTTCGATGCCACGCAGGCTGTGGCCTTGCGGGCCGCCGATCAGCAGGCACTGGCCTTGGGCTCGGGCCTGCTGGCCGAGCACCGCATCGAGCGCCAGGGTGAACGTCGCGACTACATGGTCTGGCGACAGGCCTTGCACAGCGATGACGAGGCCGTCACCAGCCTGTTGTGCTGCTGGCAGGATGTCTCCGAGCGCCGCAAGCGCGAACAGCAGCTTCAGGCGGCGCTGGAACAGCTCGAAGAGCAGCAGCAGGCCAACGAATCCCTGCGTCGCGAGATGCAGGACAACCAGGTGCGGGACAACGTCTCGGGCCTTTACCACCGCGCCCACTTCGAAGAACAACTGCGCCGCGAGGCCGACCTCTCCAGCCGCGAGCAACGCGAGTTCGCCATCGTCTCGGTGGCCGTCGATGGCATGGACGACATCCGCCAGACCTTCGGCGCCGACAGCTGCGAGCGCGTGGTCGAGGCCCTGGGCCGGCTGCTGCGCGCCAACACCCGCGCGATGGACTCCCCCTGCCGCCTGGGGGGCGACCGTTTCGTGGTCCTGCTCTCTGGCGTCGGGCTGGCCACGGCGCACGCCCGGATGGAGCAACTGCGCAAGCAGTGCGCCCAGCACATCGTGGCCTACAACGGGCAGCAGATCCCGTTCAAGGTCAGCATGGGCGTGGCCAGCTTCCCGCACACGGCAGGCTCTGTCGAAGAGTTGATGCGCAGTGCCGATCGGGCCATGGCTCACTCGCGTGAGAAGGGTGGCAACCGCATCACGCTGGCCAGCATTCAGTTTGTGCCGGGAGGCTGAGGCGGACACCTGCACGTCAAGTGCCTTGACGTGCTTGAGCCAAGAAAAAAAGCAGACCACCGGGTCTGCTTTTTGGTATTCAAGGTGTTCGCTGCAGTCCAGTCACCGCAGTCCTGAACCCGGGGATTCAGGTGGGCGAGGTCAGGAGAACTTCGGGTTCATCTAACGCGAGACGATCACACCAGCTCAACGATGTTCCAAGCCCTGGCTCTAAGAGCATCGGTACCAGGAAATAAGGTTTCCAAACCGCAACGAACGAGTTCATTGTAGGCCTGCCAATGGCGCCGTAAACCCCAAGCTGTGTGCCCCATGCGGGTTTAGTTGACAGATCGCAATCCGAGGCTTACAGCAGGTGGCCGTCTTCGTTCAGGGTGGCATCCAGGCGGTGGATCAGGCTGTCCA
>CANBUA010000070.1 GCA_947372535.1 Burkholderiales bacterium | reverse complement strand
CATCATCTCCACCAGGCGCTTGCAGATCACCAGGCCGATGCCGGTGCCGGGCGTGCTGCTTTGTTCGCGCCCCAGGCGGTTGAACGGCTCAAACAGGTGCTGCAATTGGTCGGCGGTCAGCCCGATGCCGGTGTCCCGCACCGTGAACTGCACTTGATCGCCGGCCTGCTCCACCGCCAGTGTCACCGAGCCGCCGGGCCGGTTGTACTTGATGGCATTGCTCAGCAGGTTGAGCAGCACCTGCCGCAGCCGGGTGGTGTCGGCCAAGACCGTGTGCAGGCCCAGGTTCATGCCGGTCTCCAGGCGCACGCCGGCGGCTTCGGCCGAGGCCGCCACCATCAGCTGGCAGTCGTGCACCAGCTCGGCGATGTCCACGTCTTCGGTCACCACCTCCATGGTGCCCGCCTCGATGCGCGAGACGTCGAGCACATCGGTGATCATCTCCAGCAAATGCTTGCCCGATGACTCGATGTGCGTGAGCATGACCTGCTGGTGATCGGTCATGGGCGAGCGCTTGTCCATCTGCAGCACCTGCGTGAAGCCCAGCACCGCGTTGAGCGGGGTGCGCAACTCGTGGCTCATGCGCGAGAGGAACTCGGTCTTGGCGCGGTTGGAGGCCTCGGCCATGCGCTGGGCCTCGCGCGCATGCTGGGCGGCGCGCAGCTCGCTGACGTCCTGGAAGTACACGGCCAAACCGTGGTCGGATGGGTAGGCATGGATGTCCAGCCACAGGCCCAGGCTGGGCAGCTTGACCTCCAGGCTGGTGGGCTCTTGCTTGGCGACGGCGCGTTCGTAGGCGCTGCGCAGCAGGTGGGCGTCGGCCATGGGCAGGGCGGTCCAGTGGTCCTGGCCCAGCAAGGCTTCGCGCGGCAGGCCCAGCAGGGCTTCGGCGCGGCGGTTCACGTAGGCAAAGCGCCATTGCGAATCCAGCAGGTAGAAGCCATCGTTGATGCTCTCCAGCGTGTCCACCAGGCGCTTGATCATGACCTCGCGCTCGTGATCACGGGCCTTGAGCCGATCGCTCATCTCGGTGAACCCCTCATCCAGCGCGACGAATTCGAAGCTGGCGCGCGGGTCCTTGGCCGAGCCCGTGTCCTGGCCTTGGGAGATGCGGTTCATGCGCTCGAGCAGGCGGTCGGCCGGGATCACCACGCGCGACAGCGCCACGCGCCAGGCCAGCCACAGCGCACCGGCAAAGATCAGGGCCTGGGTCAGCAAGAGAACGCCCAGTGATTCCTTGAGGTCGCGCGTCAGCTCCTCACGTGGGATGCCGACGGCGACGGTCCAGTTGAAGATGGCAGAGCGGCTGTAGGCGGTCACAACGGGGATGCCTTCCAGCGAGGTCGTTTCCAGGAAGCCTTCTGGTTTCTCGTGCAGCTTGCGGATCAAGTCTGGCACGACCGAGCGTCCCAGATAGCGCGCCGGGTCCTTGGTGCGCGCCACGATCTTGCCCTGGCCATCGATGACGGCGCTGATCCACTCCTTGGGCAGGACCTGGGCCTTGAGCACGTTGCCGATGCGCTCAGGCTCCAGGCCGGCGTTGAGGCTGTAGATGATCTCGCCGCCGCGCTCGACCGGCACACCCAGCGCCAGGATGGGCTTGCGCGTGACCGGCCCGATGAACAGGTCGGTCAGCACGGCCTGGCCGGTCGTGAACACCTGCTGGAGTTGTGGGGGGTTGCCGACCTGCGGCATCGGGCTGCCCCAGGCCAGCAGGGTGTTGAGCCGCTGGTGTCCCTGGCGGTCGATGAGCACGTAGTTGGTGATGTTCTGATAAGGCAGCGAGTGGTGGGCCTGGAGGTAGAAGTCAGGCAGGTCGTCGCTCATCAAGGGGTTGGCGCTGGCCAGCACGCGCAGGCCTGATTCGATGCTGGCCAGGTCGCGGTCCAGGCTGGCGACGGCAGCGCGGGCGGTGGCCAGCACATTGCGCAAGGCCTTGGCCTTGCTCTGCCGGTAGTCCGACACGATGAAGTAGGTGGACATCAGCGCGCCGGGCAGCAGGCAGGCGAGCACCAGCAGGGCCAAGCTGGTGCGTATGCGCCAGGTCAGGGGCTGGCCGGAAGGCGAAAATTGTCGAGGCCGCAAGCCAAAGGCTGCCATGGGGGGATGAATCCGATGCAGGGGTGCTGGTGTCAGTAGACCACAGGCTCGTGTCACCCGGCTGGGCCGAGGGCTCTGCGCGGCGGGTATGCTTTGGGCCAAAGTCACGGCCGGCACCCTGATGCCCGGTCAACGAAAGGCAGCGATGACGTTTCAAGGCATCTTGATTGACAAGGATGAGCAGGGCGCGCAACGCGTGTCACGCCAGGCCATCGACGAGGGCGGTCTGCCGCCAGGCAATGTCACTGTGCGGGTGGACTGCTCCACCCTGAACTACAAGGATGGCCTGGCCATCACGGGTCGCTCGCCAGTGGTGCGGCAATTCCCCATGGTGCCGGGCATTGATCTGGCGGGCACGGTCGAGCACAGCGAACATGCGCTGTACAAGGCGGGCGATCGCGTCGTGCTCAATGGCTGGGGCGTTGGCGAGCGCCATTGGGGCGGCCTGGCTGAACTGGCGCGGGTTGACGGCGATTGGCTGGTGCCCCTGCCCGAGGCCTTCACGCCGGCTCAGGCCATGGCCATTGGCACGGCGGGTTACACCGCCATGCTGTGCGTGCTGGCCTTGACGCGTCATGGCGTCAAGCCCGACGATGGCGAGGTGCTTGTCACGGGCGCAGCAGGCGGGGTGGGCAGCGTGGCCGTGGCCTTGCTGGCGCGCCTGGGCTACCGGGTGGCCGCCGTCACCGGCCGCCCTCAGGAAGCCGACTATCTGAAGCAGTTGGGCGCGGCCGAGGTGCTGGAGCGTGCGGCGTTCGCCAGCCCAGGCAAGCCCTTGGCCAAGGAGCGCTGGGCCGGCGCGGTGGACACCGTGGGCAGCCACACCCTGGCCAATGTCTGCGCCGCCATGAAATACCGAGGCGTGGTCACGGCTTGCGGCCTGGCCGGTGGCATGGACCTGCCGGCCTCGGTGGCGCCCTTCATCCTGCGTGGTGTCACGCTGGCAGGCATCGACAGCGTCATGTGCCCGCGCCCTGAGCGTTTGCTGGCCTGGCAGCGCCTGGCCACCGACCTGGACCTGAGCAAGCTGGGCCTGATCACCCAGGAGATCGGCCTGGACGAGGTCATCCCCACCGCCGAGCGCCTGTTGGCTGGGCAGGTGCGCGGCCGCGTGGTCGTCAAGGTGAGGGCGGGCTCATGAGCACCACGGTCTCCCAGGCGCCTTGCCGCGTCGTCTTCCTGGATGCGGGCACCCTGCCTTGCCCTTTGCCTTTCGAGCAAGTGTTCGGCCCGGGGTGGGCGCGCCAGGTCGACTATTGGCCTTTCGACCGCACGGCGCCGCACGAGGTGGCTGAGCGCATCGCTGAGGCCCAGGTGGTGATCGTCAACAAGGTGCGTCTGGACGCGGCCTTGCTGCAAGGCGCTGCTCACCTGCAGCGCATCTGCGTGGCGGCATCGGGCACGGACAACATCGACCGGCTGGCCGCCCAGGCCTTGGGCATGAGTGTGCACAACGTGCCCGATTACGGCAGCGAATCCGTGGCCGAGCATGCCATCACCACCTTGATGGCGCTGCGCCGTCACCTGATCACGCATGCGAAGGCGGCGGTCGATGGCCACTGGAGCAACTCGCCGCATTTTTGTTGGCATGGCCCCAAGATCCGCAATGTGGGCGGCTCGTTGCTGGGCATCGTGGGCCGAGGCCGCATCGGCGAGGCCACGGCGACGCTGGCGCGCGGGTTGGGCATGCGGGTGCTGTTTGCCGAGCGGCCGGGGCGCGCGGCCGCCGCCGACGAGTTGCCCTTGGACGAGTTGCTGACCCAGGCCGATGCCATCAGCCTGCACCTGCCACTCAACGACGAGACCCGTGGCCTGATCAATGCCGACCGCCTGGCCCTCATGCCGAAGCACGCGGTGCTCATCAACACCGGGCGCGGCGCGGTGGTGGAGGCCCAGGCGCTGGTCGATGCCTTGCGCGCGGGCCGCATCGAAGGCGCGGCCATCGACGTGCTGGATGTGGAACCGCCGCCGCCCACCCATGTGCTGCTGGCCACCGACATCCCCAACCTGCTGCTCACGCCGCACACAGCCTGGGCCAGCGAAACGGCGCAGCACAAGCTGGCCGAGCGCCTGGTCACCCTGGTGCAAGGGCACCTTGACCAAGACCCGCCGTGAGCATGACGCCGCCCAAGCTGTTGCGGGCGCTGTTCGCTGCGGCGGTGGCGCGTGCCCAGCCGGCCTTGGCGCTGCCGCCGCATTTGCCCGAGCCGCCCAAGGGCCGCACCGTGGTGATCGGCGCGGGCAAGGCCAGCGCGGCCATGGCCTGCGCGCTGGAAGCCGCCTGGCCCTTGGATCGGCCCTTGAGCGGCGTGGTGGTGACCCGGCACGGCCACGTCCCGCATCCCTTGCAGCGCATCACCGTGCTGGAGGCCGCCCACCCCGTGCCCGATGTCCAGGGCCAAGCGGCCACGCGTGCGGTGCTGGCCGCTGTGCAAGGCCTCACGCCCGATGACCTGGTGATCGCTTTGATGTCAGGTGGCGGCTCGGCCTTGCTGGCTGCACCCTTGCCCAGTTGGACACTGGCCGGCGAGCAGGACCTCAACCGGCAACTGCTGGCCTGCGGCGCCGCGATCACGGCGATGAACACGGTGCGGCGCCACCTGTCGGCGCTCAAGGGTGGGCGCCTGGCGCGCCACTGCCGCCCGGCGCGGCTGCTGACCCTGGCGATCTCTGATGTGCCAGGCGATGCCTTGCACGACATCGCCAGCGGCCCGACCGTGCCCGACCCCAGCACGTGCGAACAGGCCTTGTCGCTCATCGAGCAACACCGTTTGAAATTGCCGGCCGACCTGCTGGCTGCCTTGCGAAGCGGCGAGCTGGAAACACCCAAGCCCGGCGATGCGCAATGGGCCGATGACGAGGCCCACCTGATCGCCACACCGCAGGACATGCTGCAAGCAGCCCGGGACGAGGCTGAGCGCCTGGGCTGGCAGGGCCACATCTTGGGCGACAGCCTGGAAGGCGAGGCGGGCGAGGTGGGCACCGTGCTGGCCGGCATCGCGCGGCAGGTGGCCCGGCGTGGTCAGCCCATGCAGGCGCCTTGCATCCTGCTGTCGGGCGGCGAGACCACGGTCACCTTGTCGGGCGCAGCGCCTGCCGCCTCAAGCACATCGAGCGGTGGCCGCAACCGCGAGCTGTTGCTGAGCGCGGCCTTGGCTCTGCGCGGAGAGCCTGGTGTGTGGATGCTGGCGGCCGACACGGATGGCATCGATGGCAGCAGTGAGGCGGCGGGCGCCTTGATCGGCCCCGACACCCTGGCGCGCGCCCAGTCCTTGGGGCTTGATGCCCATGCCATGCTGATGCGGCATTGCTCGGGCGATTTCTTCCAGGCCCTGGGCGATCAACTTGTCACCGGCCCGACGTTCACCAACGTCAACGATTTCCGTGCCATCCTGGTCAGGCCTCGGTCTTTGGGCTAGTGCGGATGCTCATGTGGGGATGCTTCATGGGCTACCATCGCTTTTCAACACCCACGAGTCGCGTGCCTCCACATGCCACCCCATGTCCTCCAGACGCGGCCGTTCCCTGAAGGCCTGGCGCCTCAAGCCGATCGCCGTCATTTCATGGCGGCCACCCTGGGCTGGCTGGCCCATCAAAACGGCGCCTTGGCAGCTGCCGCACCAAGCGCCTTGAAGCTGACCAAGCCGCGCCCCCGCATTGCTTTTTTCACGCCGAACAGTGAAGGCAATACTTACTGGCCGCAGGTGTTTCGCATCATGGACCTGGTGGCGCGGTCGCTGGGCTTTGACTTCGTGCCTTACAGCTTCGGGGTGCAAAACCGCTTCGCCCGTCTGCGTGATTCCTTGCAGACGCTGAACCAGTCGCCTCGCCCGGACGCGGTGATCGCCTCGGTTGTCATCGGGCAGAGCAAAGGCATCCTTGATGCGGCCCAGTCGATGGGCATCCCGGTTTTCATCCTGGGCCCCTTGTTCCCGGCCGAGTTGCCGGTGATCGGTGGCGGCCCGCGGGCCCATTACAAGCAGTGGTCGGCCTTGTTCAACTGGGCCGAAGAGCAGAAAGGCCATGCCCTCGGCCAGGTGCTCTTGCAGGCGGCGCAGCAGCAGAACGCCATCGCGGACGATGGCCGCATCCACGTGGTGGGCTTGGGCGGTGATCCCAGCTGGTTCGGCTCCGGCTTGCGGCAGGCGGGTTTGAAACGCGCCGTGGACGAGCACCCCAGGGCCGTGTTGAAGCAGGTTGTGCCGACCAACTGGACGCCAGGCGAAGGCCAGCAACTCACGGCCCGATTGCTGGAGCGGTTTCCGCAAGCCGGCGTGTTCTGGGCCGCCAGCGATCAACTGGGCGCCGGTGCCGTGCAGGCCTTGGTGGCGGCCGGCAAGACGCCTGGCAAAACGGCGTTCACGGGGGGGCTGGACCTGTCGCAAATCGGGCTGGAGATGGTCATGCGGGGGCAGTTCGTGGCCACGACTGCCAGCCCCTTGATGTCCTATGCCCAGGTCGCCATCCTGATGTACGACTACCTGCAGGGGCTGGATTTTGAGGATGAACTGGGCCACGAGATCGAGTTCCCGACCTCGGTGGCCACCCGCGACAACGCTGCACAGCACCTCGCTTTGGGCCAGTGCCTGCCACGCATCGATTTCAAGGCCTTTTCCAAGGCCCATAACCCTCGGCTGTCCCGTTATGACTTTTCGTTCGAGGCCCTTCGCAAAGCCGCGGGGGCCTGCATTCGTGCCTGAGATGCCCAGCGGATCCAACACCCTGTCACGCCAATTGCTCATCCTGATGATGGGCTACACGCTGCTGCTGTCGATCCCCATCGGGGCCGTCAACGTGTGGATCACCTACCGCCAGGAAGAGGCGCGCCAGCAGGAGCAGGTCGAGGCGGTCAGGTCGCTGTTTGGCCTGCAACTGGCCAAGGCCGTGTGGGCCTTCGACCAGGTCTCCGCCCAGCAGATCCTCTCGCACCTGGACCGGTTTCCTGCGCTGGAGCGTGTCGAGGTGGTCTCGCCCGATTTTCTGGTCACTTACGTCAAGAAAGGGGCCAAACCCGCCTCATCGGACCAGACCCAGAGCTACCCGCTGCTGGCCCCAGAAGGCGACATGGAGATTGGCCACTTGCGATTGAACCTGGATGCCGCGGCGCTGCGTGACCAGGTCTGGCAAGGCATCCGGCGCACCATGGTCGTGGTGGGCCTGGAGATGCTGCTCTTTGCCGTTCTCCTGTTTGCCCTCATCAGGCGCAGCGTGACCTTGCCGGTGCTGGCCTTGTCGCGGCACCTGCGCCACATGACGCCCGAGCGGCTCCAGGAGCCGGCACCCTTGCCGCAGACGCGTGCACCCAACGAGCTGCATGAACTCGCACAAGGGGTGAGCCGATTGCAGCGCGAACTTCACGAGCAACTGGCGCATCGCGATGCCATCTCGCGCAACCTCCAGGAAAGCGAAGCGCGGCTCAAACTGATCGCCGATGGCACGCCCAACCAGCTGTGGACCGCCCACCCGGATGGTTCGCTGGATTACGTGAGCAAGAGCGCCCTCAACTACTTTGGCGTTCAACCCGAGCAACTGCTGGGCCGGGCGTGGCGGGCCATGATCCACCCCGATGAACTGCCCTTGATCGATGCGCATTGGTCTGAAAGCCTGCGGCAGGGCACCACCTACCAGCTCGATTCCCGGCTCAGGCGTGCCGATGGGGTCTTTCGCTGGCATGCCTTGAAGGCCGTGCCCCAACGCGATGGCTTGGTCGGCGGCGAGTCGCACGAGCCGAGCCTCATCGTGAAGTGGTTCGGCTCCAGCACGGACATCCATGACCGCAAGGAGGCCGAGCACGCGCTGGATCAGCACCGCATCGGCCTGGAGCAACTGGTCGCCGAACGCACGGCGGCGCTGTCCACGGCCAAGGAGGCGGCCGAAGCCGCCAGCCGTGCCAAGAGCACCTTCCTGGCCAACATGAGCCACGAAATCCGCACGCCGCTGAATGCCGTCGTCGGGCTGGCCCAGCTCATGCGGGGCGAGGTGATCAGCGAACCGCAGGGCGAGCGCCTGGACTCGATCCACAGCGCCAGCAACCACCTGCTGTCCGTCATCAACGACATCCTGGACCTGTCCAAGATCGAGGCCGGTCGCATGGCGTTGGAGCAGGACGATTTCTCGGTGCATCAACTGCTCAACGGCGTGGTCGCCATCGTGGCGGAATCGGCGCGTGACAAAGGGCTGCAACTCTCGGTGGAGATCGACCCGGCTGTGCCTGCGTGGCTGGATGGTGATGCCACCCGCTTGCGGCAGGCGCTGCTCAACTACCTGGGCAATGGCGTCAAGTTCACCGCGCGAGGCGGCATCGCGCTGCGTGTGGGGCTGCTGTCCGACGAAGGTGATGAACTGCTGGTGCGCTTCGAGGTTCAGGACACGGGCATCGGCGTGGCGCCCGAGAAGATGTCTTTGTTGTTTCATGCCTTCGAACAGGGTGATGCCTCGACGACGCGGCAATACGGGGGCTCCGGGCTGGGCCTGGCCGTGGCCAAGGGCATTGCCGAGCTGATGGGTGGCCAGGCGGGGGTGGACAGCACCGTGGGCGTGGGCAGCACCTTCTGGTTCACGGCCCGGCTGCGGCGCAGTCATGCGGCGGCGCAGCCGGTTCCGCCCCCGTCGGTGACGCATGCCGAGGCGGATGCCGCGGCGGCGACACTGGCGCAGGCCCAATCCGGACTGGTGCAGCGCGTTGGCGCCAAGGTGCTGGTGGTGGAGGACAATGCCCTCAACCGCGCGGTGGCCGAGGGCATGCTGCAGGTCGCGGGCATGGATGTCGACCTCGTGGAAGATGGCTTGGCGGCGGTGACGCGGGCCAAGGTGCAGGCCTACGACCTCGTCTTCATGGACATGCAGATGCCGGTGATGAACGGGCTCGAAGCCACCCGTGTCATCCGGGACTTGCCAGGCTGGGCCGACACCCCCATCGTGGCGATGACGGCCAACGCCTTTGGCGAGGACCGTGCCGCTTGTTTGGCAGCGGGCATGAACGATTTCATCACCAAGCCAGTGGACATGCGGGCCTTGCACGCGATCCTGGCGAAGTGGTTGCCTCAGGCCGCACAGGCATCATCGGCACACACGCCATGAAGGATGCGCACCCCGACCTGTCAGACGCCGCCCTGCCTCCCTGGCTGGCGGGTTTGCCACCCCAGGCACTGGCCGATTGCTCACCAAGCCTGTGGCCCATCGTGCGGGCGGCCTACGACAGCCCGGGCCGCCACTATCACGGCTGGTCGCACGTGCTGGCCTGCTTGGATCACTTCAAGACCTTGCACTTCGAGCAGCCCAGAGCCGTGCTGCTGGCCTTGTTGTTCCACGACGCGATCTATGTGCCGGGCCGCAAGGACAACGAAACCCTGAGCGCCGACCTGGCCTTGCGCTGCCTGGCCGAGCACAGCACGGTGCCTGCGCCGGAATGCGAACAGATCGCCAGCTGGATCAAGGCCACGGCGCACCACCATGCTGACCCGGATCTGAGCCACGATGGCCGCCTCTTCCTGGACATCGACCTGGCCGTGCTGGGCCAGCCCTGGCCGGTCTATGAGGCCTATGCCTGGGGGGTGCGGCAGGAATGGTGCCCGGCCGTGGTGGCCTCGCAAGCCTATGCCACCGGCCGTTACCAATTCCTGCAGAACCTGCTGGCCGAGTCGCGCCTCTACGCCAGCGACGAAATGGCCCAGCGGCTGGAGCGGCCTGCGCGCGAGAACATCCAGCGCGAAGTCCGACTGCTGAGCCAGGCGGCGCATGCCGCCGTCGAGGGGAGCCGCACCCCCAGCCCCTGTGTGCGCCGCTGCACGCTCAATGAGCAGGACCAATGCGTGGGCTGCGGCCGCACTTTGGCCGACATCTGCGGCTGGACGGCGATGTCCGAGGCCGCCAAAGCCGAATGCGTGACGCGCGCCCGAGAGACCTTGAAACACCTGCTGGACAGGTGATGGGGTATCTGTATACTGTATAAAAATACAGTATCATGTGATGTCCCGTGACGCCTCCTGCGCTTGCCCTTCCTGCCGTTTCTGCTTCAAAGCTCGCCTTGCCCGCGCCGGTCGCCGCCGCGCTTTGGCGTGGCACGGAGCTGGGCCAGGCCGGGGGGCGCACGGTGGCGTGCGGGTACCCCACCCTGGACCGTCACCTGCCTGGCGGCGGCTGGCCCTGCGGTGCCGTCACCGAGCTCTTGCAAGCCCAGTTTGCCCATGTCGAATGGCGGCTGTTGGGCCCGGCCCTGGCCGCGCAAGCTGCCGCCGCTTCATCGGGCGACAGCACCGTCTTCCTGATCGGCCCGCCGCTTCACCCGCACCTGCCCGGCTTGCGCAAGCACGGCCTCCAGGCCTCGCAACTGGTGTGGGTCGATGCCTCGCTCATGGCCGAGCGCCTGTGGGCCGTCGAGCAGGCCATCAAGGCCAACCCGGCGGGCGGCATCGTGGCCTGGCTGCCTCAGGCGCGGCCTGAGCACCTGCGCCGCTTGCAGGTGTGCGCTGCGCGCTGCGATGTGCCGGTGTTCATCGTGCGGCCGGCCAGCGCGCGGCTGGAGCCCTCGGCGGCGCCCTTGCGCGTGCTGGTGCGCCCCAGCGCCAACGATGGCGCCATGGTGCTGGAGATCGTCAAGCGCCGTGGCCTGCCGCACGAAGGCGTGATCACGCTCTCTGCGCTGCCTGCCTCCCTCAACCGTGTGCTGGTGCACCGCCTGGGCCGGCCCCAGGGCCAGCCCGCCCCCCTGCAAGAGGAGACTGCCCATGCTGTGCTGGTTGGCCCTGTGTCTGCCGACCTCGAACGCTGAGGCCGAGCCGCCCACCTTGCCTCAGGCGCTGTCGCAGCAGCACGCCCTGGGCTGCTGGGCCTTGCAGTTCACGCCGCGCGTGGCCCTGTTCGAAGAAGCCGTGTTGATGGAGGTCCATGCCAGCCAGCGCCTCTTCGGCGGCGCACAGGCCTTGCGCGAACGCCTGGCGCAGGAGGCCGCGAGCATGGGCTGCACGGCCATGGCTTGCGCGCCCACCAGCCTGGCCGCACTGGCCCTGGCCCGCAGCCACCACCTGTCGCCAGGCATGGGCCGTGTCGACGACAGCGCCGGCCTCATCGACGGATGGCGCCAGCACTTGCCGCGCCTGCTTGATCGATTGCCCCTGGCCACGCTGCGCGTCCTGGCCGAGCACCAGAGCGTGCTCTCCCGCCTGGGTTGCCGCACCCTGGGCGATGTGCGCCGCCTGCCGCGTGGCGGGCTCAACCGGCGCTTCGTGGCTGGCCTGCTCAACACGCTGGACCAGGCCTATGGCGAGCAGCCTGAAAGCCACGAGTGGCTGCCCTTGCCCGAAACCTTCCAGGCCCGGCTGGAGCTGCCCGGCCGCGTGGACACCGCGCCCGCGATGATGGTGGGCGCCGAGCGCCTGCTCCGCCAGATGGCCGGCTGGCTGGCCGCGCGCCGTGCCGGGGTGAGGCGCTTCACCTTGAGCTGGTTGCACGATGCCTTGCGGCCCCGCCACGTGCAGGCCCACGGCCACCTGAGCATCCACACGGCCGAGATCACCCGCCATGTCGATCACCTGGCGCGCCTGCTGGCCGAGCACCTGGCCCGCGTCCAACTGGAAGCCCCGGTGGGCGATTTGCGCCTGCAAGCCGACGAGGTCGAGCCCCTGGCCGACCTGACCCCGTCGCTGCTGCTCGACGAAGGCCAGCGCCGCGAACCCCTGCACGAGTTGCTCGAACGCCTGAGCGCCCGGCTGGGCCCCGACCGCGTGCGCCGCCCGGTGTTGGTCTCCGACCACCGCATCGAGCGCATGCAGCGCTGGCAGACCGCCTCCAGCCCCTTGCCCCGATCCACCACCGCCAGCAGCCAGACCACCGTGGCCGATCAAGGCCCGCAACCTGCCTGGCTGTTGCCAGAACCCTTGCGGCTGATCGTGCGCCAGCACAAGCCCATCTACCAGGGCACGCTGCAACTGATGGCCGGCCCTCACCGCATCGAAGCCGGCTGGTGGGACCACGATGAGCTGGAAGCCCTGCGCGATTACTACGTGGCCTTGAGTCCGCAGGCCGGCCTGTTGTGGGTCTACCGCGAGCGCATGCCCAGCGACGAAGGCGATGGCCATTGGTTCCTGCACGGGGTGTTCGCCTGATGGCGCGCTGGTGATCGAGCCATCATGCAAAAGTTGCCCTGCGCCATCGACACCAGCTTGCTGCCGGCCTACGCCGAGCTGCACGCGCTGAGCAATTTCAGCTTCCTGCGCGGTGCATCGCACGCGGAGGAGCTGGTCGAGCGCGCCCAAGCCCTGGGCTACAGCGCACTGGCCATCACCGATGAATGCTCGCTGGCCGGCGTGGTGCGCGCCCACGTCGAGGCCAAGGACCGCGGATTCAAACTCATCATCGGCAGCGAGTTCACCGTGCAGGCCAGTGTGCCGTTCAAGCTGGTGGTCCTGGCCTGCAACGTCCACGGCTATGGCAGGCTCAGCGCCTTCATCACCAAGCTGAGGCGCGCGGCCGACAAAGGCAGTTATGCCCTGGCGCTGGAGGACATCGAACCGCTTGAGCTGGCTGATTGCCTGGTGTTGCTCATCCCTGATCGTCAGACGCCTTTTGGCGAGCTGTTCCTGCGGGCCCAATGGCTGCACAAGCGCTTTCCGGGCCGCTCATGGGTGGCAGTGGAGTTGCTGCATGCCATCGACGACCAGGCCTGGCTGCACAAGATGCGCGAACTCCAGCGCATGACCGCCGTGCCCCTGGTGGCTGCGGGCGATGTGCACATGCATGTGCGCTCGCGCAAGCCCTTGCAGGACGTGTTGACCGCCACGCGCTTGAACCGCCCCTTGAGCGAATGCGGCGAGGCCTTGCAGCCCAGCGCCGAGCGCCACCTGCGCTCCCGCTTGCGCCTGGCCAACCTTTATCCGCCCGACCTGCTGGCCGCCACGCTGGAGATCGCGGATCAGTGCACCTTCTCGCTGAGTGTGCTGGCGTATCAATACCCCCCAGAGATCGTGCCGCCAGGACGCACCCCCACGGCCCATCTGCGCGACTTCACCGAGCAAGGCCTGGTCGTGCGTTACCCCGCTGGCACGCCGTCATCGGTTCGCGAGCGGATCGAGCAAGAACTGGCCCTCATCGCCGAGCTGGACTACGAAAAATACTTCCTCACCGTGCACGACATCGTGTGCTTCGCCAGGGCACAGGACATCCTCTGCCAGGGCCGAGGCTCGGCGGCCAACTCGGCCGTCTGTTATGCCTTGGGCTAATGTAGTCAAGCACTTTTTTGTGCTCATTACTCACGGTAGGAGACCTGTATGAGAAGCATCCAAGCGAGGCACTCTTTTCAATCATTCCAGCCGAAAAGCCTCCGTTGGTTCAGCCTCTTCATGTCCAATTGACCATGAGAGTTTTGTCAGCCTATGTGAACGACTCGAAGTAAAAGAGAAAGTTAGCGTATCCCCCGTGCAGTGTTCATGTCGAACACCTGATCCACGCTTGCCGTAGCGCGCTTGAACCGGATCATTCACTGAAACTGGCTATTTCAGCGGCCGTTGAAACTGGCCCTTTGAATGAATGAGACTACGGTCACCGCTTCAGCGATGGTTCTGCGAGGTTCGCTGTACGAGTTCGTGCCGAATAGAAGTAGTCAGCGGGTGGCGGAGAAGGCCACGCATTGATCTACGACGCGGTATCTCGCTTCATACAGTCGAACTTCGTGTTGCGTGTAGTCGCCAAGTCCAGCGACCACTTGGGCAAAGGAATGCCGTCCAGCAAATGAATTTCAATCCATTTCGAGTCAAACCCGCTGGCCCAATGTGCGAATGACCTATCTAGTTGCTTGTCGCATTCGTACCTAGCTCAAGCCTACATCTGCGAGCAATAGCTGACGTCAGTTCGCCCACATCAACATCAAGCGCTGCGGCCAATCGAAACAGGACCGCCAGAGATGGCTGGGTCTCGGCAACTTCCAAGCGAGCGACAAACGAACGATGTACATCGGCCCGGTGAGCAAGCTCCTCCTGGCTGATGTTCAGTTGACCACGCCGCGCTTTGATCTCTGCTGCGGCAGCCTTGAGAACGGGGACATCCTGCGTCTTTCGCATGCCCGGAAATATGGCCACGCAAGCGCATATATGCACCCGCATATATGGTGCAAACGTGACTTCAAAAATTGAGCCTCCGTCAGCAACACGGAAGGCCTGGATGGAGTCAGTGAATGCAGTTGGAGACCCTTCGCCCACGCAAGGGGGCCGATCTTGATGCGCTCCATACGCTCTTTGAAGGGCGCAATTGGAAAGCGGCATTGCCTCAGGCATTGCCCGACCCGATCCTGATCGCGCTGGCAAAAGACCTGCGAGGCGTCGAAGAATATTTGTGCAACGACGATGAGCCGCAGGAATGTCCAGCGGCCATGGCGCCTGCGGTGTTGGTGATTACCACGTTGCTCAGCCGAGACGATCAAGCGCGTGCCACACATCCACTGCGTATCTCCGAAGGTGGGCTGATGCGCGCGATGCAGGTGTACCAGTGGGGCGTTGAGCGGGAAATCGTTAGCCGCATCACTGGAATTTCCGCATCCATTCAGTCGAGCAGCTTCGTGGAAAGCCTGGAGCGATGCGCCGCCGACTGAGAGTGCAATCAGATCAAGGAGAAGGCATGGACTCGAATCTTGAGCGCGATACCAACCACATGGGACTTGGCATGGGCTTGGCCATCTACCTGGTTTGCCTGGGCATCTGGCTGTTGATGTTCAAACTGGCTTTGGACACTCGCTGGTTTCCCAACGGAGCATTGATTGCCTTCCATCTGGCTGCCGGCTTCGTTCTCAATCGATGGGTTCTACGCGGTCTGATCCAATGGCATCCCGTCCACGGCACCCTTGATGCCGTAGCCAAAGCCAAGTTGTCTGCGTTCTTCCTCTGGCCTCTCACGTACGCCGGCATCTTCGTTCGATTGTTGATCAACGAAGTACTGTGAGTCCCAATGAAACAGTACCTTCGACGTATCCGCCCGTGGCACCTGTTGCTGCTGGCCGCATCTTTGCCAGGATGCCATCGCGGCGACCAAGCCGCGACGGAAGAGAACATCCTCCATGCCCTTCAAGAGAAGTCCGACGCTTGCCTTCGATTTTCGGTACTGCCCATCGACGTCGATCAAACCGAACGAGGCAACGAGGAGAATTTTCCAACGATGCGCCCCAGTATGGCCAAAGCGCTCTGGGGTATTGGCCTGGTGGACAAGTCCACCATCAAGAAGACTCATCAAAAACTGTATGGGGGCACCTTTGACGGGGAAGTTGATCGGTATGCGCTCTCGGCAAAAGCCCGGCCGTACTTCCGGCCCAATGGGCAGCAGGCAAGCATTGATGGGGTCAAGCATCCGCAAGGTCGGTTGTGCTTTGCGCGGCGGGAGGTTTTGAAGGTCGAGAAAATTGAGCCAGTTGGCCAGATCAACCATTTCGATGCCGTGATCGCCACGTACGCCTATCGGCTCCAGGACGAGGCCCCATTTTCTCGGGACGACAAGGTGCGAAAAGCCTTTCCGGAAATTTTGCAGATTCACGAGCAGATCGGCGAGCCAGGCAAATGTAGGGCAGTGCTCGCGTTGACAAACGGCAAATGGCAAATCATGGGCACCCCTCCCACTGTGAGCCCTTGCCAGGTCGATTACTGAGGAGCAGAGCCTGACCGAGGGGCTCGACACCGTGAAGCATGCCCATGGATTTAGAGCTTGATCTTTCTATTGCGCTGCGGACACTCCACGAATTGGCGCTTCAAGAAGGGGATCTGGGGCGAGAGTATTGGCAGCAAGTAAGCAAACTCTTGCGGTCAATCCCAACGCTGCAGGAGCGCATCAGGCTGTTGGAAAAAGAACTCGTTACGTTGAGCAGTCAGACGGAATCTCGCGTTCTCCTGGAGACCCAGACGAAGAAACTTGCTGAATGAGCGTCAAGTTGCTTGCCTGTGCCGACGACCCTTCACAGGGCCTTCGGCCTACGGGTGTGCTTTGCCCGAAATTGCGGTTCATTTTAGGCCGCTGCAGTCGTTGGCGACATGCCTGGTGATCGACGGTTGTAGTTTAGGGTTGTGGGATACCTACCCGGCATGACGCCCGCCACGAACGTACCCGGCCTGATGGGCAGGTGTCGCATAAGCCTCAAGGAAGGAAACCACGGCGTGTGCCTCGGAGGCGGTACATCGGCATTGTTGGCGTTCGGCGTAATCTAATGAAAGCTCTGATGGACGTCGAATTCGCACTCCCGACCCGTTGCGGGCGTTAGCGAGCGTGAGGTAACTTGTGCCGGGAAGCAGTCGCCCGGGCTGTCGATTGTGCTGTGCCTGCTATCGAGTCCCAGTGTCTTCGCCACACCGCCGCCCGCGCGCCAAGTGGTTTCCCGATAGCAGTTCACAAGAGAGGAATGAACCGGCTTCCCGAGCATGCCCTCTTTGATAGATGGCGAAACGAACATATTCTTCAGCTGAATACATTTCGCAGAGCCGCTAGGCCGATCAAGCACCTCAACGCCAACGCGGTGCTACTCATTTAAGCAGGTCAACGCCCATCACAATCGGTCGTGCGCGAGAAGCTCTTTCTAAGGAGGCGCCTCGGACAAGCCGTGTTCAAAATCGAAGATCAAGCTCTCTGCATGCCGCACGCCAGTCACCGTGATCGTGCCACTTCCGGCAACGTCAAGTTGGCGAAGCGGGTCGGCGATGAAGCGGACGCGAGGACGTGCATCTACTCCCTCGAGCTGAGAGACAACGACTAGGAAGAAGTTGGCGCCACTCGCAGCCCTCTTCACTTCGGAGTCTGTGAGACGAATGCTGTCCGGCTCACTTTGAGCATAGGCCTTCAGCTCAAAGTACTGTTCCAGTTCATCAACTGCATCTGCGCCAACACCTAGTTGCGCCCGCAAGTCGCGAAGCTGCTCACTGTCGTACTGAAGTGCCTTGCGGACAAGGGCGAGCGCTAGCGACTCCTTCGTCAAGCCTGAGTACGTCGGTAGTGAGGATCGATCCTGCGGCGATGAATTTCCCGGTCTTGGAGCCGGGAGCGGTGATTGAGACCTCGCTGTTTTTGAAGGTGGCTGCGTCCTGCTGGCCACGACCCCCTGAGGATTGGTGAGCCGTATCTTGTCTGGATCGACCAAAATGCGAGGCAGCAGGGCCGGCGCAAGCGGTGGCGGCTGGGACACTGCCTTTGCCGATGGCGCGGGTGCCGTTGAGGAATTGCCTTGCGGTGACTTTCCCGCAGCTCTTCGCCCTTCTGTCTGGGCCTGAAGTCGAAGAGTCCGCTCGTGTACGCTCTGCGCGAGGCGCTCCGCCTCCATCTTCTGAGCTTCTTCGGCCGCTACGATTTCCTCTTGGGCGATTCCTTCCTCAGCCTTGTCGCAGGCGGCCAGCCAAGCATGCGCGATTTTCCGAGAGTCAGCGTCAAACAAGGCTGCGATCGCTCTGCCACCGGCGTCAACGCGTCTTAGATCTGAGGCGTCGCGAACAAGCAGCGTCGACGAAGCGAGCATTGCCTTCGCACGTACTGGGATAGGCCTATTTGCATCCCATCCCACGACACGTGATATCAGGACGCGCAGGTTCGGGTCACGCCGCACCTCGAATGCTCTGACCTCGTCCCACGGGATCGCAAGCGCTGCAGCCAATTTCGGCTCGTTTCGGGAGAGGTCTGCATGCAGATGCGCGATCGCTCTCGCGAATAGTTCACTTGCCTCGTCGTCCGGAACAGCGGCTGCAGCGTCCAGCACCTCCGAGTCGTTGCCATAGACGATGTGAACGCCCAATGGCACGAGGCAGTCTTTGAGGATCGAGATCTCGCATCCTGGATCCCATACCGTCACATGGTTGGCAAGAGCCACTGCGATCGCAGGATCGGCGACTGCGTACACGGGCCGTTCCCTAGTCCAGCCGAGTGAGGTCCATAGCGGAGTCTTCCGCATTCGCGTGCCAATCGTCGCCTCGGCGCCCCCTGCCGACAGCAACCTCGAAAGCAACCGCAGGGTTTCGATGACGACGGCGCGCTCTTCGCCTTCCAAGGTCTTTCGGCGTTGGGCAACTTCCTGCATGACA
>CANBUA010000069.1 GCA_947372535.1 Burkholderiales bacterium | reverse complement strand
GGCCACACGGTGGGCGAGGTGCAGCGCAGCGTGGACAGCGTGGCCATGGCCAGCCAGCAGATCGCGGCGGGCAACCAGGACCTGAGCCAGCGCACCGAACAGGCGGCCTCCAGCCTGCAGCACACGGCCAGCGCCATGGACGAGCTGTCTCAGACGGTGGCCCGCAATGCCGACGCGTCCACCACGGCGCGGGCCGTGGCCGATGAGGTGGCCTGCCAGGCGCAGCGCGGCGGTGAGGTCGTCGGGCAGGTGGTGCAGACCATGGAAGGCATCCACGCCAGCGCGCGCAAAATCGGCGACATCATCAGCGTGATCGACGGCATTGCGTTCCAGACCAACATCCTGGCCTTGAACGCGGCGGTGGAAGCGGCCCGTGCCGGCGAACAAGGCCGAGGCTTTGCCGTCGTGGCCAGCGAGGTGCGCAGCCTGGCTCAGCGCAGTGCGAACGCCGCGCGCGAGATCAAGACCCTGATCCTGTCGTCCACCGAGCAGGTCGAATCCGGCGCCAGCCTGGTGAAAGACGCGGGCCAGACGATGCGCGAGCTGGTGCTGTCGGTGGAGCAGGTGTCCCACCTGATCCACGAGATCGCGCAGTCCACCCAGGAACAGACGGCGGGCGTGGGCGCCATCCACAGTGCGGTCAGCGAACTGGACCACATGACGGTGCACAACGCCGCCCTGGTGGAAGAAAGCGCGGCGGCGGCCGGCAGCCTGCGCGATCAGGCCGATGCGCTGTCGCAGGCGGTGGGGCGCTTCAGGGTGGCGGCCTGAGCCGACGCGGCACCTGGGCCCCGGTTCGGGATCAGCCCCGCGCCAGCACCGCCGAGATGGCCTCGGCCACGGCGTCCACGTTGTTGACGTTGAGCCCGGCCGCGCACATGCGGCCCGAACGCAGCACGTACACGCCATGCTGCTCGCGCAGCAGGTCGGCCTGTTCAGGTGCCAGGCCGGTGTAGCTGAACATGCCGCGCTGGGTGACGAAGTACTTCACATCCCGGCCCGGCAGCCTGGCCTCGACGCCGGCCAGCAGGCGCTCGCGCATGGCCTGGATGCGCACGCGCATGGCGGTGAGCTCATCGGCCCATTGCTGGCGCAGCACCGGGTTGCGCAGCACGGCGGCCACGATGCGCGCGCCATGCGTGGGCGGGCTGGAGTAGTTGCGGCGCACGCAGGCCATCAGCTGGCCCAGCACGCGGGGGGCCTGTGCGGCATCGGGGCAGACCACGCTCAGGCCACCCACGCGCTCGCCATACAGCGAGAAGCTCTTGGAGAAGGAGTTGGCCACGAAGAAGCTCACCCCGGCATCGGCCAAAGCGCGCAAGGCAAAGGCGTCTTCCTCAATGCCATCGCCAAAACCTTGGTAGGCGATGTCCAGGAAAGGCAGCAGGCGGCGGCGCTTGAGGATCTCGCTCAAGGCCAGCCATTGCGCTTCATCAAGGTCCACGCCCGTGGGGTTGTGGCAGCAGGCATGCAGGAGCACGATGCTGCGCTCGGGCAAGGCATCGATGGCCTCGCACATGGCGTCAAAGCGCAGGCCGCCGGTGCTGGCGTCGTAGTAGGGGTAGGTGTTGACCACGAAGCCCGCGCCTTCGAACATGGCGCGGTGGTTGTCCCAGGTCGGGTCGCTCACCCACACCTGCGAATCAGGGAAGTAGCGCTTGAGGAAATCGCCGCCCACCTTGAGCGCACCGGAGCCACCAATCGTCTGGATGGTGGCAATGCGGCCAGAGGTAACTGCCTCATGCGTGTCACCAAAGAGCAGCGCCTGCACGGCCTGGCGGTAGTTGGCCGCGCCCGTCATGGGCAGGTAAGGCTTGGGGCCGATGTTGGCCAGCATGGCGGCTTCGGCCTGGCGCACCGCGCTCATCACGGGCAGGCGGCCTTCGTCGTCGAAGTAGATGCCGATGCTCAGGTTGATCTTGTCCTGGCGTGGGTCTTTCTGGAAGTCTTCGTTGAGCGTGAGGATGGGGTCGCCGGGGTAGGCGTCGACGTGCTGGAACATGGCGCAAAAGCTCCTTCGATGGAGTGCCAATTATGAGGCGCCCCCAAACGAGGGGCCCTAAGTTGAACTAGGGGAGGCCCTAGTTCACAGGATGTGGGCAGGCGGGGCGCTCCCTACAGTCCATCCCATCGACCCTGATGGTCAGTGGTCGATGACTTTCAACCCCTTCCAACCCACCCGTTTTCAAAGGACTCATCATGAACAAGACTGAACTGAACCAAGCCGGCCGTGCCTCCACCGCCAACCTGAAAGCCCTGGCTGCCGAAGGCGTGCAACGCGCCCTGGCCGTTCGCATGACCGAGCTGTCGGCTGCTCAAGTGCAGGACGTCAGTGGCGCCGCCACGCTGGCCAGCACCGTGGCCTTCGACGAGTACTGCGGCACCGGCGTGCGCCCCATCCCCAAGGTCGGCACCGTCGGTGGCGTGGGCGGCGGCGTGATCGTGATCATCAATGGCCAGTACCCCAACCTGAACCAGGCCGCGCTGGGCGCCAAGCTCACCCAGACCGCCGTGCTGCGCTGATCCGGACACGGACCACACGTTCAAGGAGCCGCCTCATGACCACACCCCCCAACAGCATCCGCACCACCTGCCCCAGTGTCCAGCCTGACGCGCCGGGTGCGCATGTGTTTGCCGTGGTCGGCGGCACCTTGGACAAGCCCGAGGTGACCTACCTCGACGAAGCCCTGCCCGTCACGCCCGAGATCTGGGCGATGACGGCGCCGGTCAACCCGTCCGAGGTGTTCCGCATCGCGGGGCCATGCGCCATGAGCACCGAGTGCATGCACTTCGACGACAGCCGCAGCAAGTGCCGCCTGGCCATCCGCACCGTGCGCCTGGCGCCGGTGGTGGTGAGCAAGCCGCCGCGCTGCGCCATCCGCCGCACCTGCATGTGGTGGGCGCAGGAGGGCGTGAGCGCCTGCCTGCGCTGCCCTCAGGTGGTCACCAACGACGCCGCGGCGAACGAGCGTGTGGTCGCCACGGCCGATCCGCTCAACCTCGTTGGCGCGGCCTGAGGTCTTTCACGCCGCCAGGGCCTTGTCGATGTCGGCATGCAGCCCTTTGGGCGTGTCCAGCGGCGCATAACGGCCAAGAACCTGCCCGTCCTTGCCGATCAGGAACTTGGTGAAGTTCCACTTGATGGCCTTGGTCCCCAAAATGCCGGGCGCCTCCTTGACCAGCCACTGATACAGCGGGTGCGCCTGCGGCCCGTTGACGTCGATCTTGCTCATCATGGGGAAGCTCACGCCGTAGTTCAGCTGGCAGAACGAGGCAATCTCATCGTTGGCACCAGGGTCTTGTCCGCCGAACTGGTTGCAGGGGAAACCCAGGATCACCAGGCCCTTGCTTTCGTAGTCTTTCCACAGCGTTTCCAAGCCCTCGAATTGGGGCGTGAACCCGCATTTGCTGGCCGTGTTGACGATGAGCAGCACCTTGCCGCGGTAGTCCGACAACTTGACGGTCTCACCCGTGATTCGCTGCGCTTCGAAATCGTGAATACTGGTCATGTGATGTGTCCCGAACCGTTGGCAATGGCGCACAGCCTAAAGCATCCGCGCGATCCCGGCGTGCTACGCGTATCATCAGAACCGAAGAGAACGAATTCATAGGGCGTTTCTTGGGTTGTTGATCTGCCCTTTGGCGGTGTCCATCCGCTGTAACCTCGTTCCATCTCGAGGAGCCTCGACATGCCCGATTCCATGCCCCCATCTGCCGCCGCCGTTTCATCGGCCAGCGCCCGACGCTTCCAGGCCACCAACCAGGAGTTGGCCTTGATGGCCGACCGCATCACCGACGCCGTCTTGGTGTGCGACGAGCAGCGCTGCATCCGCTGGGCCAACCCCGCATTCACGCAACTGACCGGCTATGTGCTGCAAGAGGCCTATGGCCGCCAGTTGGAAGAGTTGCTCAGCGGCCCCCAGACCGATGCCCAGGCCGTGGCCAAGATCAACCAGGCGCTCTCGCATGGCGAGGGGGTCGAGCGCGTGGCGCTGTGCCAGCATCACAAGGATGGCGAGGCCTTCTGGGTCGAGCGCACCGTGCAGCCCCTGCCTGGCCCCGACGGCCACATCGAGCGCTACATCGAGATCCTCACCGACTTGCGCGCCCAGCGCTGGGCCCAGCAGGAACACCAGCGCCGCCTGGAGGCCGAAGTGGCCCTGGCGCGCCGCACCACCTTCCTGGGCCAACTGAGCCACGGCATGCGCGGGCCGCTCAACACGGTCGTGGGTTTTTCGCAGTTGCTGGACATGACGCCCGGTGCCTCGGCCGACGCCCGCCGCCAGGTGGCCAACATCCAGCAAGCCGGCGAGCAACTGCTGCACCTGCTGGACAAGGCTGTGACCCTGGCCAACGCGGAAGACCGCGTCTTGCCCGTGCATGCTCAGCGCGTCAGCCTGGCTAGCATCAGCAAGGATGTCTGCCACCACCATGAAACCGCCGCGCGCCTGCGCCGCATCACCTTGGTCATCGAGGGCGAATCGCCCACGGCCTGGGCCGACCCGCTGCACGTGCGCGAAATCCTGGGGCAATTGCTGCGCTTTGCGATTGCGCGCAGCCCCAGCGAGGGCACGGTGTGGGTGGCCTGCCGCCAATCGGTGGAATCGGGCCGCGCGCTCATCGAAGTCAGCCACCCGGGCGAAGGCCTGCAAGGCGTCGATGGCGCTCGCCTGTTCCAGCCCTTCTCCGGCCTGGCCTTGACGACCAACACCAGCAACAATCAGGGCAGCGATGCCGCGCAAGCCGATGCCGACCAAGGCCTGGGGCTGGCGATCGCGCAGCGCCTGGCGGAGCTCATGAATGGTTCGCTGTCAGTCAGCAGCGCTTTGGGCAAGGGCTGTGTGTTCACCCTGAACCTGCCGCTGGCCGATCCGCTCACCATGTCGCACGAGACGCTGTCGGTGCCCGTGGCCGGTGCCACCTTGGGCCCGCTGCGCATCATCCATGTCGAGGACAACGCCTTGAACCGCGGCCTGATGGAAGCGGTGTTCGCCACGCATCCGCAGGTGCAGCTGTCGTCCTTCTGCACGGCGGCGCAAGGGCTGGCGGCCATTCAGGGCGAGATGCCCGATGTGGCCCTGGTGGACATCAACCTGCCCGACGGCAGCGGCCTGGACGTGTGCCGCACCTTGCGGGCCAGCCCGCAGACGCGCCGCATCCCCTTGATCGCCCTGAGCGCCGATGCCTTGCCCGACCACATCGCGCGGGCCTTGCAGGCGGGCTTCGACCACTACTTGGTCAAGCCGATCCAGCTCAAGCGTTTGCTGAGCATCCTGTCCGGGGTGAATGCACAGCCGCCACGTTGATGGCGCGCGGGGCGTTGACTTGCCCCGCAGACACAAAAAAACCCGGCACTGCCGGGTTTTTTCTTGGGGATGACCATGCGCTACAGCGGAGAGGGGGCCTCAACCCGCGCCCAGGCGCTCGCCCATCCAGCGCAGCAGGTCCAGCCACATCTGGCGCATCTCGGCATCCTGCGGGGTGCGGATGGCGCTGGGCAGCTCGATGGTGACCACGGGCACGCGTTTGTGCACGCCCCCAAAATTGCCCAGGCTGCCCGGGAAAATGCCCACCTGATCCAGGTAGAGGCGGCCCAGGCGTTGTGGCGCGGCCGTGGGGCCGTCAAAATCAAGCACGCCATAGGGTGCATGCACCGAGACGATCAGGTTGGGCTTGAAGCGCTCCATCTCGTCATGGATCCAGCGGCTCTCAGGCTCGGACAAGGCTTTGGGGCCGGGGTAGCGACGCAGGTCGTTCTTGGTCCGGTCTTTCCAGTAGACGGGCGCTTCCTTGTCCCAGTTGGGCGTGGGGAAGTTGCGGTTCAGGTCGACGCCGTGCGCATTGGTGCGCGTGGGCGTGTCCAGCAGCAGGCCATCGGGGTTGACCAGGGGCACGAAGCGCCAGTGCACATTCGATGGCGTGATCGAGGCATGCTGGATCCAGTGCAGCACCAGGGCGGTCGAGGACAGCTCATCGCCATGGATGCCGCCAATGACCAGCACCTTGAGCTGCGCGTTGTTGGCGATGACATCCCGCTGGAAGAAGGGGCGGCCCCACGCCGATTTGCCGCCGTTGACGGTCAACCCGGCGCGGGCGCACAGGCTCATGCTCACATTGGGCAGGCGCTTGACGGCCTGATCGCAGAAGGCCTGGGGCGTGGCGATGGACACCAGTTGCGCCGGCTTGACGACGGGCGTCAGCGGCGCGGGCGAGGCCATGATCTCCGGCTTGGAGGGGACGATGTTGGGTTTGTTGCCCTTGACGGGGGCGGCCACGGGCGCCGGGGGCTTGGCGGCGGCCTTGCCTGAGGAGGTGGATGCCGCAGCCGGGCTGGCGGTGCTCGTCAGCGGCGCCGCCAGAAGCGGGCGGGCAGTCAACGTGAGGAGGGTGGCGGCCACGACCCAGCGGGCCGTTAACTTGAATCGTTCAAAAGACATAGCCCGACATCATGCCCTGAGTTGGGGCTCGGCCCTGTCGGGGCTCGTGTCTTCAGCGCGACAAGGCACGCAGGGCCTGTTTGATGCCTTCGCTCACACCGATGTCGGCCGGCAATTGCTTGAGGGCAGCCTGGGCCTCCTTGTCGGAGTAACCCAGGGACAGCAAGGCCTGCTCGATGTCGGTGCGCACATCGGACGGCACCCCACCACTGGCCGGCAGTTGCAGGCTGGGCGCCAGCTTGCCTTTGAGCTCCAGCAGCAAACGCTCCGCCGTTTTTTTGCCGATGCCGGGCACCTTGACCAGGCGGTTGGCATCCTGGGCGGCCACGGCCTTGGCCAGCTCGTCACCGCTCAAGCCAGAAAGCACGGCCAAAGCGATGCGCGGCCCCACGCCACTGATCTTGACCAGCTCGCGGAAGGATTCGCGCTCGGTGGCGGTGAGGAAGCCGTAGAGCAGTTGCGCATCTTCGCGCACGATGAACTGGGTCAGCAGGCTCACGCGGCCGCCCAGCTCAGGCAGGTTGTAGAAGGTGCTCATGGGCACCTGGACCTCGTAGCCCACCCCGTTCACATCGATGAGCACCCCCGGCGGCGCCTTCTCGGCGAGCACGCCGGTCAAACGGGAGATCATCGGCGGAACAGGCCCAGGCGTTGTGCTTCGAGGGCGGCTTCAGCGCGCGAAGACACATTGAGCTTGCGGTAGATCTGCTTGACGTAGTCGGCGATGGTGTGGCGCGACAGGTTGAGCTGCTGGCCGATTTCGGGCAGCGTGAAACCCTTGGCCACGCGCAACAGCACCTCGTTCTCGCGGTCGGTGAGCTGCACGTGCGGCGTCACCGAATCGGCCTCGTTGCCGTAAGACTGCTGCGGTGCCATGCGCGCCTGGGCGGTGAAATACTGGATCACACGGCGGGCGATGGACGGCGACAGCGGCGGCTCGCCCTGGCTGATGCGGTGCAATTGCTCGGACAACTGCTCGCGCGATTGTTCCTTGAGCAGGTAACCGAAGGCGCCTGCTTGCAGGGCCGGGAACAGGTGCTCGTCATCCTCATGGATGGTCACGACCACGCATTGCACGTCAGGTTGCTTGTCGCGCAGGGCCTGGATGACTTCAACGCCGGAGCCATCGGGCAAGCCCAGGTCGACCATGGCGACGTCGAAGCGCACGGCGTTGACCAGTTGCAAGGCATCGTGGATGCGGGCACTTTCGTGGATCTGCGCGCCTGGGAACACTTGCAGAGCCAGGGTCTTCAACCAGGCCCGGATCTCGGGCAGGTCTTCGAGCAAGAGAATTTGCTTCATGGCGTGGGCCTCGTGTCAAAAATGCTGGGGCTGTCCCCACGTGAAAAACGCATCAGCGCTGACCCTGGATGCTAGCAGCGACGGGGGTGGCTGGGGCTCCATTGTGACCCGCCGTCAGCGCCGATGCCACGGATTCGATTTCAAGGGGCAAGGTCATGCGGATCACGGTGCCGAAACCAGGGCCTGATTCGACCAGGCACTGGCCGTTGAGCTGCTTGGCGCGGTGCTTCATGCTGGCCATGCCGTGGCCGCGGTCCAGGCGGCCATCGAGTTCCAGCGCGATGCCCTTGCCATTGTCCTGGATGCTGATCTGGAAGTCGTGGTCGCCCACTTCGGCCTGGACGACGACGTGCGAGGCGGCGCTGTGCTTGATCACATTGCTCACGGCCTCGCGGATGATGCGGGTGGTCTGCACATAGGTGCGCGCCGACAAAGGCTCGTCCATCACGTCCATGGGGTGGCGCCATTCGATCTCGATGCCGGCCTGGCCCAGGCGCGAGACGACCTCGGCGCGCCAGTCGGCCAGGGCGTCGGGCAGGCGCATCGGGCGCCCGGTCAGGCCGCGCACCGACAGTCGCATCTCTTCCAGGGCCTCGCGTGCCAGGGTGGAGATGCGGTCGCTCTCGCTGGTGTGCACGATGGTCAGCAGCTTGGCGCCCAGGTCGTCGTGCAGGTCGGCGGCGATGCGTTTGCGCTCTTTCTCGGCGATCTGCTCGACGCGCAACTCGGCGATCTGCGTGAAGTTGCGCTCGATCTCGGCGCTGATCTCCTTGACGCGGCTCTCGAGCTGCAGGCGGGCGCTCTCGGCCGTCTGCAAGGCGCGGGCATAGACCTGGATGAGCCGGAAGGCCACGGCGCCAAACAGCATGGGCATGACGAAGTAGGTGACGTTCCAGCCCCAGACATTGATCAGGCCGTGCTGGAAGCTGAGCTCGACGCCCACCAGCGCGGTGACCACGCCCAGCGTGCTGCTCATCAGCCAGAACTCGGCGCGGCGCGAGCGGCCGGCGAACCACAGGAAGTAGACGATGGCCGCGAACATCTCGGCGCTGAACAGCAGGTACCACAGTCGGCTGATCACGAAGAGGTGGCTGCTGCTGGGCAGCAGGCTCAAAGGCATCAAGCCGATCTGGGCCAGCAGCACGAGGTTGACCTGGCGCTCGCGCCGGGGCTCGTTCAGTCCGCGCAGGCCGTGGCCGGCATAACCCAGCAGGAACTTCATGCCGAAGGTGGCCATGAGCGCGAACAGGCAGGCAATCGTGATCTCCAGCACCTGCGTGGGCAGGATCACGCCGGAGAACCACAGCCGCCCTGTGAGCCCCGCCCAGGTCAGGGTCAGCAGCCCGAAGTAGCCCAGGTAAGGCAAGCGCCGCACCCAGGCCATGCCCAAAGCGAACATGCCCAGCACGACCAGGATGCCGGCGATGATTTGCGAGACTGTGACGGCCCAGAACATCTGCGCTTCATGGCGGGCTTGCAGCTCCGTCCATGAGCCGATGCGGACGGTGCCCAGGCCGCCGGCACGCTGGCGCGCCGACATTTGATTGAGCGGCAGGCCCGAGACTTTCAGATCGAGCTGGTTGTCGCCCGCCCGCAGCAGGAAGTGGGGCAGGGGCACGACGTGCGATTCATAACACTGGCGGGCACCCGGCTGCTGCGCATTGCCGGAACGGTAGAGCAACTGACCGTTCAGGCGCACGTCGATGCTGGAGCAGGCCCGGTCGATGTAGGCGGCCAGCAAGGCGTCGGGGTTTTGGTTCAGCGGCGCGTCGAAGCGAAAGCGGTACCAGACACTGCCCTCGTGGAGCGGACGGCTCTGAGCCCACTCATCGGGCAGCGGGACGACATCGCCCGGCGTGTTGGCCGGGAACACATTGCCCTGGCCAGGCGTGGCCCAGGCCTCGTGCAGCACGGCACTGGTGCCACTGGTGTCGGCTCGGTGATCCACCAGCCCGCCGTCCACGCCGGCCGCGGAGCGGTTGAGCGTCACGACGGCCCAGCCCAGGAGCCAGGCCAGCAGCAGCCCCAGCAGCATGGTGCCCAGGGCCATCAGACGCGCATTGAACAGCTCGGAGCGATCGGCCACGCCCGGGGCCACCGTGTTGGACCATTGTCCACGGCCGCCAAAACGCCATCGTTGCCACCACGCTCGTGCCATGTTCACCCAACCACACTGCCCTGCCAAACGGCAGCTCGACCCATTTTGCAAGAGATGCCGTGCGATCCAAGCCCGAGCAAGCGACAATTTAGGGGCCATCTTGCCCGCCACAGGCCCGACCGATGCCCTTGCGCCACAACTTCTCACCGCCCGACAACCAGCGATTGGCCCACTTGTGCGGCCCCATGGACGCCCACCTGCGCACCATTGAAGCCTCGCTGGGCGTGGTCGTGGCCCGCCGTGGCGAGCAATTCCGCATCGAGGGCCCGAAGGCGCGCGCGCAGAAAGCGCTGGACCTGCTGACCTCGCTGTACGCCCAGGCCAACCGCCCCTTGCGTGAAGAGATGGTGCAGCTGGCGCTGGCGCAAGTCCTGGCCGCGCAGGCCCAAGGCGACATCGGCGCCTTGCCCGATGCGCCCCAGGACAGCCCCACCCTGCACACCCGGCGCGCCGACCTGCAAGGCCGCACGCCGAACCAGATTGGCTATTTGCAGCACATCATGGCCCACGACCTGACCTTCGGCATCGGGCCGGCGGGCACGGGCAAAACCTTCCTGGCGGTGGCTTGTGCCGTCGATGCACTGGAGCGCAGCGCCGTGCAGCGCATCGTTCTCACGCGTCCGGCGGTGGAGGCCGGCGAGCGCCTGGGCTTTTTACCCGGCGACTTGTCACAGAAGGTGGACCCCTATCTGAGGCCGCTGTATGACGCGCTTTATGACCTGATGGGTTTTGACCGCGTGACCAAGGCCTTCGAGAAAGGCCTCATCGAGGTGGCGCCCCTGGCCTTCATGCGCGGGCGCACGCTCAACCATGCCTTCGTGATCCTCGATGAAGCGCAGAACACCACGCCCGAGCAGATGAAGATGTTCCTCACGCGCATCGGCTTTGGCGCCAAGGCGGTGGTCACGGGCGATGTGAGCCAGATCGACCTGCCCAAGAATGCCAAGAGCGGCTTGGTCGAGGCCCAATGGGTGCTCAAGCAGGTCAAGGGCATCGCCTTCACGCGCTTCACCTCGGCCGACGTGGTTCGCCACCCGCTGGTGGGCCGCATCGTCGATGCCTATGACCGCGCCCAGGGCGGCAACGAGCCTGTGGCCGACGACCCTTCCCTGCCTGACCTGCCGACCGCTCCATGACGACGATGAAGAAAACCCCCAAGCCCGACTTGAGCCTGAGCCTGCAATTTGCCGACAAGCGCCACAAGGAGACGCTGCCGAGGCGCCACGTCGCCAAGTGGATCAAGGCCGCGCTAGAGCTGGATGCCGAGATCGCTGTACGCCTGGTCGATGCCGAAGAAGGCCAGGCCCTCAACCGCGATTACCGTCAGAAGGATTACGCCACCAATGTGCTGACCTTCGACTACGCGCACGAGCCAGTCATCGTGGCCGACCTGATCATCTGCGCCCCGGTGATCGAACAGGAGGCCATCGACCAGGGCAAGACCCTGCAGGCTCACTACGCCCACATGCTGGTGCACGGGGCGCTGCATGCCCAGGGCTGGGACCATGAGGACCCCGAAGAAGCCGATGCCATGGAAGCGCGTGAGCGCGAGATCCTGGCGAGCTTGGGCTTTCCCGACCCCTACCTGGCCTGATCTCGGCCCTGGCGCGCTGTCAGCACACGCTGACAGGCGGATCAGCGCCCACCGTCAAACGACCGTAGGCGTGGCTGACAGACCATCGAAGGTGGCTTCTCTACAGTGAAACCACTGCATCAAACAGATGCAACCCGTTCACCACAGGAGCCCCACATGAACCGTTCCAGCCTGCTTTTCGTCCCCCTTTTCGCCCTGAGCTGCGCCGCCGTGACGCTGACCACTGGCTGCGCCAGCACCAGCACCCAGTCCAGCTTTGGCGAGACCGTGGATGACAGCGTCATCACCACCAAGGTCAAAGCCGCTTTCGTGGAAGACAAGGCCGTTGATGCCCTGGACATCAAGGTCAAGACCTTCAAGGGCTCGGTCCAACTGAGCGGCTTTGCCAACAGCCACGCTGAAATCAACCGCGCTGTTGACCTTGCCCGCAACGTCAAGGGCGTCGAGTCGGTCAAGAACGACATCCGCCTCAAGGCCAATCAGTGATCCTTGCGGATCCACTGACCTCCGCTGACACGTCTTCCATTTCGACAAGGAGTCCATCATGGGCCAAACCAGACTCAAGCGAGACCTCGACAACGTCATGACACAGGTTCACAGCCTGCTCGACACCATCAACACTGAAGCCGGCGCCGACAGCGTGCAAGGCCGCGTCAAGCAAGCCTTTGGCTCTGCCCAGACCAAGGTGGTCCAGTTTGCCGACGAAGCCAAGACCCGTACCAAGGTCGCGGCCAAGGCCACGGACCAATACGTGCACGACCGCCCATGGCAAGCCATTGGCCTGGGCGCTGTCGCCGGGCTGATCGTTGGCCTGCTGGCCAGCAACAACCGCCGCTGAGGCTTTGTCGGGGCCTGATCCAGACCCCGGCTCACCGGAGAGCAACATGCTTCATTACGCCGCTGTATTTTTCGTCATCGCTTTGATCGCCGCCGTCTTCGGCTTTGGCGGCATCGCGGTGGGCGCCGCCGAGATCGCCAAGATCCTGTTCTTCATCTTCCTGGTGGGCTTCTTGGTCTCCCTGGTGATGGGCCTGATCAGGCGATGACGCACTGACCACACACAACAACGATCCCCCTGGTCCCACCTGCTCCCCCGCGAGGTGGTGACCCTTGGCCGACGGTGGTTTTCCCGTCGGCCTCTTTTCTTTTCATTGTTGAATGGCACTGGTTGACAATGCGCCTTGCATTCAAGCCCCCAGGAGCCCCTCATTGACCGCCATGTCCCCTACCGCAACGCTGGCCCGCTGGTTCCGGGCCGTGCCCCCAAAGGTGCTGCTTGTGCTGGCCATGACCGCCCTGGTCTCCATCCTGGTGTTCGCGGTGTCGGAGCTGGCCTTTCAGGGCATCAACGCCCAGCGCCAAGAAGTCGATCGCAGCATGCAGGGGCAGATGTCGCTCTTGCGCATCAACGAGCAACTGCTGCGTGCCGAATCCAGCCAGCGCGGCTACCTGCTCACCAACGAAGCGCGCTATCTCGCACCTTATGAAGAGGCCGTCACCCGGGCGCGTCAGGCGCATGGCTCGCTCATGGCCTTCCTGGGCAGTGATCCGGCCCTGCGCCCCCACATCACCAAACTGGGCGACATGCTCGACGAGAAGATCGACGAGCTGAACCTCACGGTGCACATGGCGCGCGACCGCCAGCCCGGCCTGGCCATGGCCACCCTCCACACCGATGAGAGCCTGACCCTGATGATGCGCGTCAGCCAGGAAAGCGATGTGCTGGACCGACTGCTGGCCAAGCGCCTGCATGATCACCTCGACACCTTGTCCGACCTGTTTCGGCGCCAACGCCTGGGCGTGGGCTTGGTCGTTTTTCTGAACCTGGCGTTCCTGGCGGCCCTGGGCGCCACGCTGGTGAAAAACTTCTACGACCGCGAGATG
Organism: Burkholderiales bacterium; assembly: GCA_947372535.1. Next base: position 4,792 of record CANBUA010000069.1, on the reverse strand, counting down.
CAGCAGGAGGAGTTGTCGGCGCATGCCTTGTCGCTGGAGACGGCGGTCGATGAGCGCACGCAAGAACTCTCCGAGCTGTCCACCTACCTTCAGAACAACGCCGAGCGCGAGCGCCGCACCTTGGCGCGCGACCTGCACGACGAGTTCGGCGCGCTGCTGACCTCGGCCAAGCTGGACGTGGCTTGGCTCGAAGGCCGGCTGGCATCGACCGACCCGGATGCCTTGCCCCGCCTGTCGCAGTTGACCGGCTCCATCGATGACGCGGTCAACCTCAAGCGACGCGTGATCGAGAGCCTGCGGCCTTCATTGCTCGATCACCTGGGTTTGCCTGCGGCCTTGCAGTGGTATGTGCAGGACACCTGTGACCGCGCTGACTTGGCCTGCGATGTGGCCGTGCCCGAGGATGCCCCAACCGTGCCGCCGCACATCGCCATCGACCTCTACCGACTCGTGCAGGAGGCCGTCAATAACGCGATCAAGTATGCGCAGGCCTCCATCGTCGAGGTGGGTCTCAAGCACGAGATCGACCATTGGCATTTGTCCATCCGGGACGATGGCATCGGCATGACGGGCTTTCGGCCCAATCACCTCAGCCATGGGCTGGCGGGCATGCGGCATCGGGTGCGCGCTTTGGGCGGGCGCTTCGAGATTGGCACGGGGCCTGGTGAGGGCACGCTCATCCAGGCCTGGGTGCCTGTTGAGGTGAACGAGCCAGTGGCGGCCTGAACCCAAGGCTCAGGCGCCGCCCAACTCAAGGGTAGAACACCTTGGCCAGGATCTTGTTCAGCTTGGGCAGGTCCCGGCTCTTGTCCAGGAAATGATCGGCACCGAACTTGATGCTCGCGGCCTGCAAGGCGGCCAACGTGTGATTCGTCACCACGATCATCAGGGGGCGATCTTGCGGCTCGTAATGCTGGCGGATCGCGCTGATCAGCCCCAGGCCGGAGCCTTCGCGCAGGTTAAGGTCCACCACCAAGGCATCGGGGCGGTCCCGCAGGCAACGTGCCAGGGCTTCTGATTCGGTGTCGTCGATGCCGGAGACGGCAAAGCGCTGGTCATCTTCGATCTCGCCGCGCAGCAACTCCTGCACCTTGGGCAGGTCTTCCACGATTTGCACGCGCACGCGCGGCGCGTCGGGCTGTCTGGGGCGAGGGTGGATCGGGCGGTCCATCGACGAGGTTTCAGGTGATGAGGTTGTGCTTGACGGCATACTGGGCCAGCTCGGCATTGGAGCCCACGGCCATCTTTTCGAGCAGGCGGCTTCGGTAGGTGCTGATGGTCTTGGCGCTCAGGCAGAGTTCGTCGGCGATCTCTGTGACGCTGCGGCCTTTGACCAGCTTGGAAAAAATCTGGAACTCACGTTCGGACAGCTTCAAATGCGTGGGCTGTTCGATGTCATGGGTCAGGCCCATGGCGAGCAACTCGCTCAGGCGCGGGCTGATGTAGCGGCGGCCGGCGGCCACGGTGCGCACGGCCGAGACCAATTGGTCAGCGGCCATGTCCTTGCTCAGGAATCCGCTGGCGCCAGCCTTGAGCACATTGAGCCCATATTGTTCTTCAGCGTAGCCGCTCAGGATGAGGATGCCCATCTCCGGCTTGATGGCCTTGGCCTGTTTGAGCACGTCGATGCCGGACAGGTCGGGCATCGACAGATCAATCACCGCGACGGACAGGTCGGCTTTACGAATGGCGTCCAGGGCTTCCCGGCCAGTGCCACCCTCGGCGGCAATGGTGATGTCGCTGTGTCCGCTGAGGACGTGGCGAAACCCGGCACGAACAATGTCGTGGTCGTCGAACAACCCCAGTCGAATCATCACCGTCGGTCTCCTCGTTGGCTTGCCGTCAAGCTTAAGGGGTTTTGTCCAGCCTCGGAGCCCTCGTCTGGACGAGAGCAGGGTCGGGGGCGTCTGATGATGGCGTAGGACAACGCTGACACGACGCTGACTGACACGCGGATCAGCGAACGCCTACAAAGCTTGACGGTCCCGCCCGACTGCCTGGCGCCCCGCTGATGGGAACAATGGCCTCATCGAATTCAACCCACGCATCAAAAGGTTCAGCCATGAAGACTTCCACCTCATTCCAGTCGTCGCCCCGTTTCAAGCACCATGCGCTGCTGGCCGCTTCGGTCATCGCGCTGGTCGGCACGTTCTCGAACGTGGCCAACGCTCAAACATTCACCCCCACGCCCAATTCGATTTTCGTGGCCGAGGGCGGTGACGCCGGCGCCTACGTGACCACCACCCGCCGCGACATCGTTCGCAGCGGCTACGGTCTGTGCGTGCGGACGGGCTTCTGGTCGGTGGAAAGCGCCATGGCCACCCGTGTGGAAGGCAGCCCCTTCTCCGCTGGCTGCGCTTGTGACGAGCCGCTGATGCCTGCCGGCGCCTGCACGGTCAAGGTCGTGCCGCCTGCTCCGATGGTTCAAGCCCCTGCGCCTGCACCAGCACCAGCGCCTGTGGCCACGTCCGACAAGGTCACCATCCCTGCCGATGCATTGTTCGCCTTCGACAAGGCCACCTTGAGCGCCGAGGGCAAGACCAAGCTTGAAAACTTCGCACAGCAACTCAAGAACATCAAGCTTGAAGCCGTGGTCGCCGTCGGTCACACCGACCGCATCGGCACCCCCGCCTACAACCTCAAGTTGTCCAACGAGCGCGCTCAGACGGTCAAGGACTTCCTGATCAGCCAAGGTGTGGCCGCTGACCGCGTCTTCATCGAAGGCCGCGGCGAGACCGATCCAGTCACGGGTGACACTTGCAAGAACGGCAAGATGGGCGAAAGCGGCCGCAACAAGGCGCTGGTCGATTGCCTGGCCCCCGATCGCCGCGTGGTCATCGAAGCTGTGGGTTCACGCGCACGCTGATCGACGACAGGCGTAACTCATCGCCCCAGGCGGTGGGCCAGGTGCTGCATCAGCATCAGGCCCGCCAGCCAAAGGCCCACGGTGAGGGGCGCCAGGGTGGGTGGAAACCAGTGGGACAACTGGTCGAGCAGGGGCAGCAAGCTCATGAGGTACTCCGTTGAGGTCGATGCAGGCATGCTCCCTGCGTGGCCTTACGGATGCCCTACGGATTGCACAATAGGGCCCTGCCTCCCCCCCAAAGGGCGTGTTCGCCGCCCCGCCCGCCATGCGAACAAACACCTCCGGCCGCCCTTGTGCGGCCGCTCTGCTGAGCGCCTGCGCTTTGTCCAGCGCGCTTTGTTGGCCCTTGATGGGCTGGGCGGAGCTCACCTTGCCGACGGTCGTGGTCACCGGCAGCAGCCTGCCGCAGCTGGACACTTCCGCTTACCCGATGCAAGTGCTCACTCGCACGCAAATCGAGCACAGCAGCGCCCGCACGCTGCCCGAGTTGCTGGGGCAATTGCCACAAATGCTCAATGCTCAGGTGAGCACAGGCATCGTCGGCGGCGAGAGTTATGGCTTTGCGGGCGTGTCCCTGCACAACCAGGGCGAGGCCAATACCCTGGTGCTGCTCAACGGCCACCGCGTGGCCGGTTTTGCCGGGCAGACCTTCCTGGGTTACCTGGCGGGCGTGGACCTCAACACCCTGCCGCTGGCCGCCATTGAGCGCGTTGAAATCCTGAGCGATGGTGCGTCGGCCGTTTACGGGTCGGACGCCGTGGGCGGTGTGGTCAATGTGATCACCCGGCGCGACCTGAACGAGGGCGAGGCCACGGTGGGCGTGAACTGGCCGCGCCAGGGCGGGCAGCAACGCACGGTGAGCGTGGTCAAAGGCTGGGGCGATGCCTCAGGGCTGGGGGCCAATGTCCTGCTGAGCGTGCAGGCCGACCGGACCACGCCACTGGCCGCCAGCAGCCGCTCGTTTGCGCGCTCTGGCGTGGTGATTTTTGAAGAAGGTGGCCAGCGCCTGCGGGCGACCAGCCTGGTCAATGCCTACAACAGCCAGCCGGCCAACATCTACCTGAAGGGCGGCCAGGAGGAGTTCTACAACCCCGCCTTTCGCGCGACGGGCGCCTGCCCGGGGCCGCAGGTTAATTTCGGCACCGACGAAGCCTGTTATTTCGATTTCCCCAGCCAGTTGCAGATCGTGCCTGAGCAGCAAGGCCACGCCGTGCTGCTGTCGGCGACCCAGCCGCTGGCCGGTGGTCATCTGCTGGAGGCCGACCTGTTGCACAGCCGGCGCGAGACCATCTCCCGCATTGCGCCTTCGCTGGCTGATTTTTACCTGACCGGCTCGCCCTTCGACCCGGGTGACGGGGTGCGTGATGTCTACGCCTTTGGCCGCCTGACGGAGCTGGGCCCGCGCACCAGTGAGGAATACAGCAGCTTGAGCCAGCTCAATCTGCGGGCCCAAGGTCCGTTGGCTGCCTGGGATTACCGAGTGGCCGCCACCTGGTCGCGCAGCGAGGCCAGCTCGTTCAAGGATGGTTATGCCAGTGGCAACGCCTTGGATGCGGCGGTGGCCGATGGCCGCTACAACCCCTTGCTGGGCGCCGGACAACAGTCCGCTCAAGGCCTGGCCGCACTGGAGGCCGCGCGTCTTCGGGGCGAGTGGACGCGTGGGCGAAGCCAGCTGTGGATGGCCCAGGCGCAGGTTTCGCGCGATCTGGCCGCTTTGCAGGGCGGTGCGTGGCAGCTCAGCCTGGGCGCGAGTTGGCGCCTGGAGCAGATCAGTCAATCGCCCAGCTTGCTGGCCCAGGGCCTGGTGATCGACCCGGATTCTGGCCAGGCCGTTTACCGCGCGGGTGACCCGGCCTTGCTGCTGCCCTACGCCGGCCGACGCACCGTGCGCGGCGTGTTCGCCGAGACCCTGGCCCCGGTGACGCC
>CANBUA010000068.1 GCA_947372535.1 Burkholderiales bacterium | reverse complement strand
CGGTGACATCAATGCTTCCATGACCGAGCAGTCTGCGGGCATCGGGCAAGTCAATGGTGCCGTCAGTGAGTTGGAGCAGATGACGCAACAAAACGCAGCCTTGGTTGAGCAATCTGCGGCAGCCGCTGAGAGTATGCGCATGCGGGCTGGCGAACTGGTCAGTGCCGTATCGGCGTTCAAGTTGGCCTGAGCCTGGCCATTGAGGTTTCCCGTGAATTTTTGAGCGCTTAGCTCAGGGCCAAGTGCAGCCGATAGAGATTTAGAAGTCTTCCAGGCTCATGGCGTTCACCGGCATCCGAGCTGGCTGGGGGGCGTATGGGGGTACGAATTCACGGAATCTCCCGCCAAGCAAGGTATAGCAAGGCGGTTCGCATGACGCCCTCGCCAAGACCAAACCCCAAGTGATTGATTCGCTTGGGGTTTTTTGTCTTTATGGCCCACCTCAAAAGCTCGCCATGCCATTCGCCCCGCCCATCTGAAAAGTGCTCAGGATTGTGGGCGCATGACCACAGCGGCAAGCGAGTGGCAACGGATAGGCAAGACCGGGACGACTCCAGAGCGTTCCCGATCACGTTTCCGTTTGATCGTCGTCGGGAGTCGAGACCAATGGGTGTCCCTCCTGCGGGAGCCTGACGTACGCCTTCGTGAATATCACGATTTCAAGTCGACGATGGGTCGTCGGGTACGCCCAGTGCTTGCAACTCACGTCGATGGCCGTGAACACCCCGTCTGCGCCCCGGCGGCCGTCGAACTCGGGCAGCTTTGATAAGGCGGCAGGCGACAGCTTGTGGTACGCAGACTGGGCGCTGTTTTTGAGCTCGTGAGAGGCGATGGCATCGCCCCTCGCCGCCAACAGAATCACAGCCTCCAAGGCGTCGAATGTGCCGAGGTGCACGAGCGCTGCGAAGTCATCCGCATCCAGTTCCTTGAAGTCGAATGACGACTCGGCAGCGGCACCTTGACTGCCCGAGTCATGTCCCGGTACGGGCGGATGGACCCAGCGTCCAGCTTGTGCCGAACCTGCAAGGTCTCGGTGCGCGGGATCTGCTCAGGGGACAGCCACTGTTCGGCCCATTGGATGGCCTCAGCGGACGTTGGCGGGGACTCGGAGGCGGTGTGTGGTGGCTGCTGGGTCATGGTCACGGGCTACCGCTGGGGCGTGGCGCGCAAGGCCGCACTCTTGCGCCGCGAAGCCGAGGCGGCCAGCGCAGGCTTGTTGCGCGCCGCCTGATCGCTGTGCGGGCCGTGTGCCCGATCTCCTCGATCCAGCCGGATCACGGGGCCTGATCGGCCGGCAGGCGAAGCACGAACAGGCTGTTGCCCGGCCCCGCATGCCAGGCCGTGGGCCCGCCAAAGGTGCTGTAGCCCGAGTTGATCAACAGGTCGCCGCCTGCCGGCACCGGGCCCACCGAATCGATGGTGCCGCCCTTGCCCGCCTTGCCGTTATTCACGTCCTGGGTGGCCACTGCAGTGTTGAACGACCACAGCAACTCGCCCGTGCTGGCGCGCAAGGCCCGAAGTTCACCGCTCAAGTTGCCGGCCAGCAGCACGTCGTTGCTCAGTGACAGTGCAGCCGAATAGATCGTGTCGTAGGTCTGGCCCTGGTAGTCGTGGCGGTCGTGCCGCTCCCACATCACCTTGCCAGTCATCAAGTCCAGCGCATAGATGCCAGGGGTGGCGCCAGGCGAGGGCGCCGTGTTGCGGCCCAGCAGGGCAGGAAACGACAGGCCACCGCTGCCGCCCAGCGAGGTGATTTTCTTGATCGTCAGGTCGGCCACGGCCGCGTACACACGGCGCTGATCTGCCGCCATGCCCCAGTGGATGCCGCCCAGGGCGCCGCCCACTCCCAGCTTCGTCTGCCAGTTCACGGCGCCCGTGCCCGGGTTGAGCGAATACACCGTACCGTTCTTGCCGCCGGCCAGGATGGCCCGCTCGCCCGACATCAAGTTGACCAGCATGGGCGGTGCCCCGAAATCGAAATCGCCGCCCGGGGTGAACTTGCAGGCGCTGTCCAGCCCGCGCGGTGCCACACAGGCGAAGGTCCAGGCATCGTTCTTCACGGCCTGGAACACCCATTTCTCTTTGCCGGTGGCCAGATCCAGGGCGATGATGGCGTTGGCGCGCGCGCTGTAAGGCGGCGCAAAGTTCTGGCCGGTGCCGATCACGATCTGCTTGTTGGCCTCGTCGATCAGCGGTGCGCCCCACAGGCTCATGCCGCTGGCCAGCTGGCCCTGGGCATCGGGCGTGGCGGTGTGGTACGTCCACTTCACCTGTCCGGTGTAGGGATCCAGCGCCTGCAGCAAGCCGTGCGACTGGCAGCACTTGGTGAAGATGTTCACCACCGCGGTGACCACTTCCTTGCTGGCCACCGGCACATACAGCGTGCCCTGGTGCACCAGTGGCGCGCCGGTCACCATGTGGCGGCTGCTGTCGGTGCCCACGAAATCGCGCCAGATCAGCTTGCCGGTGACCGCATGCACCGCATACAGGTTGCCGAAGAAATCACCCCCGAACACCATAGGCGGCCGATCACCCACCGGCGGCAGAAACACGATGGACGAGGAGCGGATGTGGTTGCCCAGCGTGCCCAGCAGCGTGCGGTTGATGCCGGTGTAGCGCCAGTAGATGCAGCCGCTGTCGCGGTTGGCGGCCACCAGGTCACGGCCTTCGGAGAAGAACACCGCCTGCTCGGTCACGGCCGGCGCGCCCTTTTTGTCGGTGGCGCCGTCGGCCACGTGCACATGGGCCAGTCTCAGGCTGGCCACATTGTCGGCATTGATGCGCGAGGCCTGTTGGCGCGTGTTGTGGGGGTTGAAGGCAAAACCCTGGCTCAGCAAGGGCGAGTCGGGGTTGACCTGGTCTGTGCAGGTGGCCGCCATGGCGGGCGCACTCACGCAGATCAGCGTGGCCATCAGCAGGCGGGCCAGGAAACAATCGGTGAACATGATGGGCTCCAGGGTGAGGTGGGAGGCCGGTCTCACCGACGGGCCCAGGTAGCCCAAGCGATATTAGATGCGGCGTGTGTGCGGGTCTGTAAGGGGCAATACCATGGCGGCGGCATCGCCGCTTTCACACGGCGTCATGCGCCGTGGGTTCAGTGAAGCCATCCTGGGGATGGCGTGGTATGGACGTTGGCGAGCGATTGAACACTTGGCCCACCTGCTGGGCCAGGTGCCGCCCCGGGTGGCCCTGCCAAGCTGCCGAGGCTGCGCGCCGATCACTGCGCCATCTTCCTGCTGATCGCCGGCAGCTCACGCCCTTTGCCCTGGTCACCCTGGGCGGGCTGTTGCTGTCTGCCGTGCGGGCCATCGCTGCGCGCATGGTCTGTGACCAGGGCATCCGTCAGGTCAACCAAGTCCAGGGGCGCAGGGGGGATCAGGGCTTGCGCGTCAGCCACCGAGCCTCGCAGCTTTGAAACGGATTCAAATCTGCGCCACAGGTCAAGCTGGTGGAAGTCGATGCGCGACTGCACAGCTGGCCGATCTTCGATTCAAGCAGCAATGGCGGCATGCCGATAACGGGTCAGCGTCATGCGGGTCCGCGTGAATCCAACGCAACTGATCCAACCAAGGCCGCCACATCATGTCTCGACGTCATTTCATCGCATCTTGCGCCGTCTTTGCCGCTTTGGTGGGCTTTGCGCCCGCCAGCATGGCCGAACCGATCCCGCCCGCGATGCAGAAGCGGGTGGACGAATACCGTGTCAAGCTGGAGAAGTGGGCCGCCAACCCGGTGGTGATCGCGGCCGCCAAGGCCTCCAATGTCAGCGGGGGCCTGCCAGGCATGACGCCAGCCAAATGGACCGAGCTCCCAGACACCGATCCCGTCGTCAAGTCCATCACAACGTCAGCTGCCGGCAAGTTCGTCGACAGTCTGGATTCGAAGGAAGTCAACAAAGTAGGTATTCGCGACAAGGCTGGCAACATCGTCGCCGCCAACGTCAAGGTCATTCTTTACAACGTCGCCCACCGTCCTTGGTTCAAGCCCGCGATCGCCGGCACCAGCTACCAGATGGACCAAATGGCGAAGGACCCCACCACGCAGATCCTGGGTGTCCAAATCTCCACGCCCATCAAGGATGGTGCGGAGATCGTTGGTGTCATGCACGCCTCCATCTCGGCCAATTGACGCGAGGACGTGCCATGTTGAACAAGGTACGAATTCGCACGCGCCTGGGCATCGGATTCGCATCGGTGTTGCTCGGCGTCGTGCTGGTGGCCACTGTCGGGGCGGTTGCACTCCACAGCATGGGTGGGCAGATGTCACTGGTCGGCCAGCAGATCTACAAGCGAGCTGAGACCTTGAGCGCACTGGAGAGGTCCATCAAGGATCGCAACATCGCGCTCAAGGACCTGGCGTCACAGGATGATCTGGCTGAGCTTGGTGTGCAGGTCAAGCAGTTCAAGGGCGCTCGCGATGAGTTCAAGAAACTGCATGCAGCGTTCGAGGACCAGATCGCCGGTGATGAACAGTTGTTGCGGCTGACCGCGCAGCTCGACACGCTGAACGACGATGGTCAGAAGGTCATTGACGCCGTGCTCAATCACGCGATGACCGGCAACACGCCCGAAGCGGTGAAGGTGGCGCGCGATGGCATGGCGCCCATACAGGCCAAGTCCAACGATGCGTTGAACGGGATCAGGCAGACACTGGCGCAGCGCTCCGAGAGCGTTGTCAGTGGCGCCAAGGCGAGCGCGCAATTGAGCATGTGGGTCATGTCCGGCTCGGCTATGTTCGTTCTGATTGTCGGTGGCTTGCTGGCTTGGCTGATCGCGCGCAGCGTCGTCGAGCCCTTGCGGCGAGCTGTGGCAGCGGTCAACCAGATCGCCGCAGGTGACCTGACCCAGGATGTTCGCTTTGAAGGGCATGATGAGGCCGCCGAGATGCTGAGTGCCTTGGCCAGTATGCAAGTGGCCTTGCGCAATCTGGTGGGTCAAGTGCGCTCGGGCATCGAGTCGGTCTCAACTGCCAGCGGCGAGATTGCGCAAGGCAATGCCGATCTTTCCAATCGGACAGAACAGCAAGCCAGCAACCTCCAGGAAACCGCATCGAGCATGGAGCAGATGACGGCCACGGTCACGCAGAGTGCAGACACGGCGCGCTCCGCCAGCCAATTGGCAACGCGTGCCACCGAAGTGGCGGCTCAGGGCGGCGAGGTCGTGCAGCGTGTGGTGGCCACGATGGCGGAAATCCAGGCCGCCAGCCGCAAGATTGGCGACATCATCGGCACCATCGACGGGATTGCGTTTCAGACCAATATCCTGGCTCTGAATGCGGCGGTTGAGGCTGCACGCGCAGGAGAGCAAGGCCGTGGATTTGCGGTAGTGGCTGGAGAGGTTCGTTTGCTGGCGCAGCGCTCCGCCGAAGCGGCGCGAGAGATCAAGAAGTTGATCAGCAACAGCAGCGAGCGAGTCGAAGCTGGTGGCGTGCTGGTGGGCGAAGCTGGTCAAACAATGAGCCAGATCGTTGAACAGGTCCGGCGTGTGAACGATCTGATCGCCGACATCAGCGCGAGCACGCAGGAGCAGACCCAGGGCATCAGCCAGGTCAGCATGGCGGTGTCTGATCTGGACAAGATGACCCAGCAAAACGCAGCATTGGTCGAGGAGTCGGCCGCCGCAGCGCAAAGCATGTCCCATCAATCCATCAAGCTCGCTGAAGCCGTCAGCGTTTTCAAACTGGTTTAGGGCCTGTTAACACCGCCGCATGTTGGCGCAGACCGAAAGCTGAGCCATGAGCCATGTCAGTTTGATGACAAATGTCGATGGGGCTTTCTTGTTTTGGCATGTCCCTTGTCAACGCAGGCAAGCCAATAGAAATACCCGGGTTTATCCTTGTTCAATGCGGGTCAGGGCAGTAGAGTCCACCGCATGTTTGCAAGATTCCGAGGTGTTCCATGGATCTGAATGTCATCAAACGTACTGCAGTGAAAGCAGTGGCGGCAGAGGTGCTGCCCAAGACGGGTCTGGCCTATTTTGTGGACGACGATCTGCGCACCTGGGCCGTCACACGGCAAAAGGCAGGCAGCACGTTCGACGAGCTGCACCCCGGGAGTTGCTGCACGCTCACCTTGAGGCACTACAGCGATTTCATCCTGGTGGACGGCTGTGAGGTCCACCGCCAATCGATGTGACGCGCGTCACCGGCCATGCGCTGTGAAGCGCATCGTTACCAGGGCGATCAGGCCCGACCCAGGCTGACCAACCTGGCCAACAGTTCCACCGGTTCTTCGGTGACCGTGCTGGCCGAACCCGGATAGATGGCGCCCTCATTGCCATCCAGCGTGATCGTGTCGCCTTCGTGCAGGGTCAGCTCTCCCAGCGTCACACTGCGCGTGGCTTCGTCCAGCGTCAGGGTGTTGCATCCCACCAGGCAGACCTTGCCCAGCTGACGCGCCACCACGGCCGCGTGAGAGGTGCGGGCGCCGCGCTGCGTGAGCAAGCCCATGGATGACTCCAGCGCGGCCATGTCGCTGGTTTCGGCATCACGCCGCACCAGGATGACCGGCACGCCGCTCGCGCGTCGGGCCAGGGCCCGCGCCTCGTCCAGGGCGATCTCGCCAATGGCCACGCCCGTGCAGGCGGTGGCCGCGCGCCCGATGGGTGACAAGGGCTGGCCGTCCGCTGACACCACACGTTGGCGCATCAGGGCCTGGGGCGTCAGGGACGCGGTGCGGGCCCTGGCCACGTCCTTGCTGATCAGCCCTTCATCCAGCATGTCCAGTGCGATGCGTGCGGCCGCCTGGGGCGTGCGTTTGCCGTTGCGGGTCTGCAGCATGTAGAGGCGAGCATCCTGCACCGTGAACTCGAAATCCTGCATGTCGCCGAAGTGGCGCTCCAGCAAGGCGGCGGCATCCTGCAAGGCGCGCCACGCATCGGGCAGCACATTGGCCATCTCCGCGTGCCCGTGGGCGCTGCGGCGCCCGGACACCACGTCTTCGCCTTGTGCGTTGAACAGAAAATCGACCCACAGCTGCGGCTCGCCTGTGGCCGGGTCTCGCGTGAAACCCACGCCCGCGCCCGATTGTCCGCCCCCGTTGCCAAAGACCATGGTCTGCACGGTCACGGCGGTGCCCAGATCGTCGGGCAGGGCGTTGACGCGCCGGTAGGCCTGCGCCTTGGTCGATTGCCAGGACTGCAACACGGCGGCGATGGCCTGGGCCAGCTGCGTTTGCGGGTTCTGTGGAAAGGGCTGCTGGTGCTGGCTGGCGTAAACGGCCAGGCAGGCACGGGTGAGGGTGCGCAGCTCGGCGAAATCCAGATCGCGTTCGTCGCGGCCGCCGGCCACCTTGTCGAGTTCGGCTTCGAACAGGGCAGGGTCCAATCCTGCAACCACTTCGCCAAAGGTCATGACCAGCCTGCGGTACGCGTCCCACACCAGCCGCGGGTTGCCCGTCTGCCGGATCATGCCGGGCACGGTGGCGTCACACAGGCCCACGTTGAGCAAGGTCTCCATCATCCCCGGCATGGACACGGGTGCACCCGAGCGCACGGACAGCAGCAGGGGCCGGCGCGGGTCGCCCAGCAGGCGTGCACAGCTGTCCTGCAAGGCCTTGAGCCCGGGCACCCAGGTTCGGGGTTCCGAAGCGCTGGCCCGTGTCTGCTCATCCTTGCAATATCCTGTGCCCAACACAAAGGCCGGCGGCACGGGCAAGTGGAGGTCATCCATCCTCAGCAGGTTGTAGGCCTTGAAGCCCATGGTCTGCGCGTTGGCGGTGGCTTGCTGGCCGCGCTTTTGTGCGGGGTTGCCGCAGCCGATCAGGTACAGCCCGCAGTCGCCGCTCATGCTGGCGCTCCTGCCTTGTCAAAGACCACGTCACGCAGACCATAGCCGGCCGCCAGCAGGCGGTCCGAGGCCAGCTCCAGGGTCATGGCCAGGTCATTGGCCAGCATCAGAGAGGGGGCGTCGTCGATCGTGTGCAGGATGATGCGCCGGGCCTGCCTCAGCAACTCATCGCACTGGCGTTCTGCCTTCAGCACATTCCAGCTGGCGGCCAGGAAGGCGTCACTGTCCGCGGCTTCACTTTGGCTGCTCAGCGTGCGGGCGATGGCCAGGGCCTTGATGTGGTCCTGCGTGGCCAGCAACACCGTTTGCGCCAGCCTGGACAGGGCCTGGCGAACATCGCCGGTCCAGCCTTTCTGATGGTGATCGGCGATCAGGCTCATCATGAAGGCGGCTTCCTCCAACGCATCGGCGACGTCATCGGACATGGCCAGCAAACGCGCAATGGGCACCCATCGGGGCTGACGCTCCGCTTCTTCTCGCGCCTGCATCACCAGGTGATCGGCCCGGCGTTCCCAGGCCTTGGCCTTGGCGGCCAGATCCTGAGCGCCTTCCCTCAGGCCATTGTGGCCATGGGCCAGTGCATCGCTGACGCCTTGCGCCAGGGCCTGGCAATAGGCCGCGTGGTCATCGAGCAGATCGAACTCGGTGGTGCGCTTTTGCACCTGGCGCGAGAGCAGGAGGCGGGTTTCGTCGGCCACCAAGGCCACAGGTTGACCGCGCAGAAGGGCTTCGCTGGCCAGCCGCATCACGTCCAGCAGGAAGGTTCTGGCCTGGGGTTCACCCAGGACTTCGTCCAGGCGGTCGCCGATGCGGAACGCGCCCACGCCAGCCGCCTGCATGGCGTCGAACACGAGGCGCTCGCCACCGGCCTTCAACCAGGCCATGTGGCCGACTTCGGCTTGGGCAGCCCCAGTCAGGACGGCGATGGCCTCTTCCTTGTTGACGAAGGGCAGCAGCCGCTTGCGCGCCCGGTTCCAGTCGATGAGGAACACGATGCGGGCGCCCAGGCCTTCCAGCGTCTGGGCGAGGTGTGCGTCGTCCTTGCAATCAAACCGGGCGGTCCCGACCGAGAAGGCCTCGCCCCGGTTGAGGTCGGCGTTCACGCGGGATTCCGTGTCGGACCAACTCGCGCCCAGGGGCGCCAGCAAGGTCTGGAAGAACTCGAATCGGCTGCGGTGCAGGTCGGAGTAGGTCAGGGCAATGCTGAGCCCCTTGACGTGCATGACCAGCACATGGGCGTCGTTGGTGCCGATGTCGTTTTGCAGCAGGAGCTGATCGCCATCACGCGTGGCCGCCGTGTCCAGGCCAGGGTGGTCGAGCTTCAAGGGCGCGGTGCGGTTCAGGCCACGCATGAAGGCGCTGACCAGGGCGCGGTCCGCGTCCGCCAGTTGCCACACGTGGGCGCCATCGATCACCTCGCTGGCCAGAGAAGCGGCCAGATGGTTGATCTGCTTGTGCAGATCCATGATCAGCAGGTGCACGCTGTCATCGGCGTCGCGTTTGCCGTGGGTCAGGCTGTGGAGCTGTGCCTTGTCCAACTGCTCGCCATGCAGGGCATCCAGCCAGTCCTGCCAGTGGTGAACCCGCAAGTGAGGCTCGGCATCGCCGGTGCTGGCTTCCAGCACCGGTCGGGCCATGGTGCTCAGGTCGTCTGACAGGCTGCTGATCAGCCGGTCCAGTTCCGGCACCACCAGGGTGCCATCGATGCGGCTGGCACCGGCGGGCAACTCGTGCAGCCACGTGGAGGCGCCGAGGCCCGCCGCGTCCAGTTCGTGCGCGAGGTCCAGCGCATCCCGATCAGGGTGGTCTGCGTGCGCCGCAGCCGCCTGCAAGACGGTGAGATACAGCTTGAGCCTGTCGTTGGCTGCCAGCGCCGCCTTCACCCATACGGGCATCAACAGGCCACGTTGACCCAATGATGCCAATGCCTGACTCTTCAGCATGTGTGTCCCCAATACCTGGCACCAGTCTGGTCTGCATGTGTGACGAATACGTGGCAAGGTTGGATGGGCCTGCATGGAGTGGCTGGTGATTGATCACCGTCAGACAGCCGTCGATCTCTCGGGCGCATCAACGTCCATTGGCGATGTGCGCTGGCGCAAACTGGACGCGTTGTCCACCTGCCAGGGTGTTTGCCCGGGAACTCACGAAAGCCACGCATGTGGATACGCAGACAAATTGTTCTGGGCGCGGCGGCCTGCGGCGTGCTGTCGCCCGCGCTGACTGCCTGTTCAAGCAGGGCGGATGAGCAAGAGGCCGCCCGTGCACTGCGGCACCCGTTTGCCGATGTAGGAGGCGATCGTGCACGACTGATGCGTGAGCTGGTGAGGGCCGCGACGCTTGCGCCGTCGAGCCACAACACGCAATGCTGGTCGTTTCACCTGAGGGACCATGCCATCGGGATCACGCCGGACATGACTCGGCGTTGCCCTGTCGTCGATCCGGACGACCACCATCTCTACGTCTCTCTGGGTTGTGCCACCGAGAACCTGGTGCATGCCGCACTGGCTGCCGGGCTGCAGGCCGAGGCCCGCTTCGACCCCGCTGGCATGGGCGCCATCGAGGTGAGCCTGGACACCACACGGGCCTTGGCCACGCCCCTGTTCCGGGCCATTTCCGAACGGCAGTGCACCCGGGGTGACTACGATGGCCGACTTGCTTCAAACGAAGAGCTGAAGCTTCTGGAAAGGGCGGGCACGGGCCATGGCGTGCGCGTGATGCTGTTGACCGACCGCGCTGCCATGGAACGCGTGCTGGCGTTCGTGGTTTCCGGCAACACCGCGCAGATGCGCCATCCGGCCTTTGTCGCCGAGCTCAAGGCCTGGATCCGTTTCGGTGCTGAAGAGGCGCAGCGTTCGGGGGACGGCCTGTTCGCCGGCGCCTCCGGCAATCCGGCCATGCCCCGCTGGTTGGGCAGCCGCGCGATGCGTTTGTTCTTCACCGAGTCGGCCGAGAACGATCGCTACGCCCGGCAGATCCGCAACTCTGCGGGCATCGCGGTATTCACCTCGGACGCCAGCGACAGGGCGCACTGGATCGAAGTGGGACGTTGCTTTGAACGCTTTGCCTTGCAGGCGACCGCGCTGGGTCTGCGCCACGCTCTGCTGAATCAGCCAGTGGAGGTCGGCGCGATTCGGCCTCTGTTCGCCTCGGCACTTGGCCTGGGCGGGCGACGGCCGGATCTGGTCGTGCGCTTTGGACGCGGGCCCGCCATGCCTTGGTCCATGCGAAGACCTGTTCAGGCCGTGCTGATCTGATCAGGTGGTTTTGCGGCCTTTTGCCGCTTTTGCTGCGGGCTTGAACGCGCCTTCGGTCATGGAGGCCATGTTGGCCTGGGCCATTTCCGTGGATTGTTTGAAAGCCTGGTGTACCGAGTCCATGGCCGTGGTGGCCTGGGACAGGGCACCCTTCATGGCGGCCTGGGCGGACTCCGAGCCTTGGGGCAGCTTGGTCATGGCCTCTTCCACGACGGCGACAAATTGCTTCTGGGCATCAGCGATTTGGGATTCGGCCACCTGGCTGAACTCGCTGCCCAGGCCGGAGGCAATGTCGAACAAGTGGCGGCTGTAGGAGGCCGCCTTTTCCGCCAGCGGTTGCAGGGCATCTTGCTGCAGCTTCGTCAGTTCGTTGATGTCCTTCACGCTGAGCAGCGCCTGGGCGTGTTCAGCCTGCTCCGCGAAAGCGGCCCGGGATGACTGCACATTCAGCTCCGCAATCTTCTCCATGGTGGCCAGGGCCTTTCTGGTCAGCTCCTGCAAGGTGGTGAGCTGGGCTTTGTGGGCGGCAACGATCTGTTCGGCAGTCAACATGGCAATGCTCCAAAGGTTCAACCGCTCAATGATGCAATCTGAAGGTGCATCATGACAAGTCGCCGAAAACATACAACTTGGCTGGCGGTGAACCTTGTTGACCTTGATCACCGCTTTTCAATCGTCGTAGCGCACCAGGACATAGGCGCCAGGCGCATCGCACAGCGCGGTCCGCTTGTCCGGCTGTCGCCCGGGGGCGCTGGCCGGAAGCAAGGTGCTGGAACGCCCGGCCAGCCACGCATGCCAGGGCTGCCACCAGGAACCTTCATGGCTGGTGGCCTCGCTCTGCCATTCTGGCGGAGGCAGCCTGGACGTGCCGGCCTCGGACGTGTGGACACGGTAGTTGCGGTGTGCATGCCCGGGCTCGGACAGGATGCCTGCGTTGTGGCCGCCACTGGTCAGCACAAAGGTCAATTCGGCTTCCGTCAAGCGATGGAGCTTGTAGACCGAACGCCAGGGGCTGACGTGGTCCTTCTCGGTGCCCACCGCAAACAAGGGCATGTGCAGGTCCATCAAGGACACCGTGTGCCCTTCGACCGGGTAGCGGCCTTCAGCCAGGTCGTTCCTCAGGAACAGGCTGTTGAGGTATTCGCTGTGCATGGTGGCGGGCATGCGGGTCAGATCGGCGTTCCACGCCATCAAGTCGTTGGGGTGTTCGCGCTCGCCCATCAGGTATTCGCGCACACCGCGTGACCACACCAGTTCCCGCGCATGGAGGAACTGGAAGGAGCCCGCCATCTGCCTGCCACTCAGATAGCCTTTTTCCGCCATCAGGTCTTCCAGCCATCGGATCTGCACGGGATCGATCAGCACCCCCATCTCGCCGGGCTCATTGAAATCCACTTGCGCGGCCAGCAAGGACACCGACTTCAGTTCGGGCAACTGGTCCGCATCCTGGACGCGACTGGGCCTGGACAGGGCAGCCGCTGCAATGGCCAGCAAGGTGCCGCCCAGGCAATAGCCGGCCGCATGCACGGCCGTGTCCGGGATGAGTTGTTTGATCGCGGCCAGCGCGTCCAGGACACCCAACTTCAGGTAGTCGTCCATGCTCAGGAGGGAGTCGCTGGCGTCCGGGTTGCGCCAGGACACGATGAACACCGTGTGCCCTTGCGAGACCAGGTAGCGCACCATCGAATTGTGCGGAGACAGATCGAGGATGTAGTACTTCATGATCCACGACGGGATGATCAACACCGGCTCCGCGTACACCTCGTCCGTGGTGGGGGAGTACTGGATCAATTCGATCAGGTCGTTGCGGTAGACCACCTTGCCCGGCGTGATGGCCACGTCCTGGCCCGGAAGGTATTCGCGGGGTTGCGCATCGGGCGGTGTCGTGTCATGAAGGCGGCGCCAGTCTTCGATCAGGTGGCGCGTGCCTTGCAGCAGGTTCTGGCCTCCCGACGCCACCAGGGTGCGCGCCACCGCGGGGCTGAGTGGCGAGTTACTGGGCGCCAGCATGTCCAGGAGTTGGCCTGTGTAGAAGCCGACCATGTCGACGTGGTGAGGCGCCATGCCGGGCAACTGGGCCGCATCGCGGCACCAGCGATCCCATGCCATGAAGCCGTGGGCCAAGGCGCGGTAGGGCCACGGCTGCCACTCGGTACCGGCGAAGCGCTCATCCTTGATCGATGGCATGCCCGATGGCGCGCTGGGCGTGGTCTCCAGCGCTTGATCGAACAAGGTGGCGCTCATGGCGTCCAGGGCGCGCTGCTGGGCCGTGGTGAGCAGCCAGGCGTGGGTGCCCGGAGAGCTCAGCAGGTTCAGCAGCCAATCACCATAGGCGAGGGACAGGGCCACGGGAGACAAACCCGCCGTGAGCTTGGCGGTGTTGGCGTGCGCCGTGCGGTTGAGCGCCATGGCGCTTTCGCGCGCCAGCGTTTGCAGATCGTCGCGGTAGATGTTCAGGGTACTTTGCAGCATGGCAGGTTCAGCGGCGAAAGGGGTTGGGGCTCACTTGGCGATGCCGTGCGGGTAGCACAAGCCACCCGTGATCTCGATGGTGGTGGCGTTGAGGGCCTCGTTGCTCACGCAATGCGCGATCAGGTCGGCGATTTCGCTGGGTTCGATCAGGCGGTCGATGTGGACGTCTTCCAGGATCGCGTGCAGCGCCGCCTGGTTCATGCCCGTGAGCATGGGCGTGGCCGTGTAGCCGGGCGCAATGCCGACGCAGCGGATGTGGCGGATGCCACGCAAGAGGAACTCGCCCACGATGATCTTCGGCATCATGGCCACGGCCGCCTTGGCCGATGCATAGTTCAGCTGGCCCACTTGCCCCACTTTGTTCACCGATGAAATGGGCACCAGCAGGCCTTCCCATCCTCCGTTGACCATGGCTTCAGCCGCATCGCGCAAGGTCAGGAAGCTGCCCGTCAGGTCGATGTCGATGACGGGCTGCCACTTGTCCAGGCCCATCTTCTTGCAGACCTTGCCTGTCTCCTTGTCGAGCGACAGCATGGTGCCGTCGCGGATGATGCCGGCGCAGGACACGGCAATGTTGAGCTTGCCGAAGGCCTGCACCGTGCCCTGGATGAACCGGGCGGTTTCGGCTTCACTGGTGACGTTGGCCTGGATGCCGATGGCCTGGCCACCCATCTCCTTGATGTCGGCCACCACGCGGTCGATGTCGGCCTGCACCATGTCGACCACCGCGACCTGGGCGCCTTGCCGGGCAAACAGCTTGGCGATGGCTTCGCCGATGCCCTTGCCGGCGCCCGTGATGAGCGCGACGCTACCTTGGATGTTCATGACGTGTCCTTTTCCTTGCCCTTGCACATGGCGGTTTGAAATGTCAGTCGGCGTGGAACGAACTGCTGTCCGTGTGCCAGTGGATGAAGTTGGGGTGGGCCACGTTCGGCCCGACGATCTTGAGATCGCCCACCAGCGCGGGGTGGGCCACGTCGGGCCCGACCACCTTGATGCCGACCGGGTAGATCGCCTGGATCAGGGCCCGTGCCTGGGCCAGGGCCTCGTCGGGTGGCAGGCCGTTGAACAGTCCCGTGCCCACTTGCGCCTGAGCCCCGTTGGCGGCATCGCGTGTGAGCTCCCAGCGGCTCCCTGCCGCGGTGAGCGAGAAGGCCAGATCGTTGTAGGTGAAGCGCGTCATCTTCGTGTCCTGTCTGAGTGGCTCACAGCTTGCGCAGCACGGTGACGCAGTTGGTCACCGCGGATCCGCCCACGTTGAAGGCCACGCCGATGTCGGCTTTGCGTGCTGGCACGCCGATGGGTTCGCCAATCAGCTGCTTGTAGATCAGCGTGTGCATGGAGGCCCCGGTGGCGCCCACTGGATGCCCCTTGGCCTTCAGGCCGCCGGACAGGTTGACGGCCACGCGGTCATCGCGGGTGAAGCGGCCGTTCAGGTAGTCGTGGCCAGCGCGTCCGGCTTCGGCCAGGCCGAGGGCCTCCACCGACATGATCTGGTTGATCGTGAAGCAGTCGTGCACTTCGGCCAGGTCGATGTCGCTTGGGCTGATGCCTGCCTCCTTGTAGGCCTTGGCGACGGCATCCTGGCCCGCCATCAAGGTGTGCATGTTGGGGCGCACGTTCTCGGGCAGGCGCTCGACGGAGTGGCCGATGCCGGCGATCTCGACCGCCCGGTGCTTGTCGGACACATGGGCCGTCTGCGTGATCACCAGGGCTGCGGCGCCATCGGACACCAGCGAGCAATCGTGCAAGCGCAAGGGCGCGGCAATGACCATGTTCTTGCTCCGGCCGCGCTCGTCGAGTTCATTGAGCTTCATGATCTCGGCCACGGTTTGAGGCCCATTGCGCACATGGGCCAGCGGGTTCTCCGCGCCATGGCGATAGGCCAGGGCACCCACCGTCCACAGCATCTGTTCCAGATCAGGGGTGGCAATGCCGTGAAGGGCCTGGTAGCCCTTGGCGTACTCTGCAAACAGCATGGGGAAGTTCCAGCCCTTCGAGCCCTCGCTGGGCCAGTGCGAGCAGCAGGCCAGCACATGGGTCATCTGCGGCGTGGGCAGGAGGTTCATCTTCTCGACCCCGATCACCAGCACATGGCGCGCACGCCCGGCTTCGATCGCGTAGACCGCGTCATACAGCGCCACCGACGAGGATGCGCATGCGCATTCGCAGCGTGTCATGGGTTTGAAGCGCAGGGCCGGATCGATCTCAGCGGCGATCGGTGCCACGTGCTCCTGGTTGATGAAGGAGGCTGGCGAACACGATCCCACGTAGATGGCGTCGATGTCTTTGGCCTCCAGGCCGGCATCGGCGATGGCCCCACGGCCTGCCTCGATCAGCAGGTCGTAGTAGGTCCTGGTGTCGGTCATCAAGCCGGTCGCCTTGTCCTTGTGGACGAAAGCACCGAATGCCGTGTTGTAAGCCCCAATGATGCTGGCCTTGCTCATCTGTTCACCTCGGCAGAGAGTGGGTCGACGAATGTCGACCCGTCAGTGCATAGCTTGAAAGCACGAGTGCAAACCTTTGATGACAGCCTGTGGCGGCGCAGCGATTCCCTGTGGCTTGAACACACGGACTCAGGTCCTGCGGCCTCGCCAATGGCTGAGCAGAGACCTGGGTTGTTGTCTTCACATCTTTGAATGTTGTCGATCCGTGGCGCGCAAGTGGCCTGGGCGTGATCTCAATGCGCTGCCGAATGTCATGCTTGTCAGTCGGGGTGGCCCGATCGGTTCATGCGGTTCAAGGCCCGTCCTGTTATCGATGGCCCTGTTGATGTGCCGCAAGCTTTTGGCACCTTGAGACCTTGATGCTTCGGTCCGTTTGCAAGGTGCCCGGCGTCGCATCACCCAGCCATGTGCACATCCTTGAAAGGCTCTGTATGGACATCCAGATGATCGAAGATGGCACGCACATCGCTGAATGGGCGCATCGCTTTGAGCGCGCCCTGGCGGCGATCAATGCACGCATCGTCTTTCTGGCTGGCTTTGTGGACGTCAACCTGGATGCCGATGGCGAGGTGCAACACATCCTGGATCGCAACAAGCCCGCATATCGGCAAGTGGCGGCCCACCGCGCATGGGAAGAGTTGCGTGGAATGATGGTCTTGCGATGCACGTTGGTGACGCAAGCCCTGTCATCCCTGGGGCTGAGCCTGACGCATCAGATCACGTCCCAGGTCGAGAGGGATCTGGAGCGCAAAGGCATCAAGCCAGGCGCCGATGGGTTCGACCTTCACCGGCAAATGGACCGCATGGTCGGCGGCATCGCCGCCCCTGCCGTCGTGCCAGCCGGTGCCCGATGAAGCCCAACGGTCAGGGCTTCACTGCAGTCTGACAGCCTGCCTGGCCTGCGGGACCACGGCGTCGGTGGAGACGGTCAGGTCCATCAGCACGTCGGCATACCAGGCGACATTCAATCCCAGCGATTCATCGGATTGCTGGTCACGGGTACCCACATCCAGCCGGGATGAGTGCACGCCGAGCAGTTTCCAAGGCAGGTAGCGACAGGATGCCTCAGCCGAACGATCCCGAATGACGACCGGCGAGCCACTGGTGCCGCGGTGCATCCGCGCGTCGGTGAGGAACATCCCTTCTCCCTGAAAGCGCAAGCCGAACGACGAAGCAATCACCGCCTGTCGGACCACGGGCAGGTGATGCAGCGCATCGTGAAAGCCCATCGGGAACCCGACGATCAGCAAGGGCTGGCCCACCTCGATGTCACTCAGGGATTGCTGCAGGTGCTG
Source organism: Burkholderiales bacterium (assembly GCA_947372535.1). The sequence continues at coordinate 1,206 of CANBUA010000068.1, read as the reverse complement.
AGGCGTGAAGGCCGCCAGATTGCTGGGCGGCAGACGGCTTTGGTCGATCTCGATCACGGCCACGTCCACGTCGCGGTTGCGGTCACGGCATTGCCGCCAGATGCTCTCGCCCCGGTCGTACAAGAGGATGGACAGGCTGGTGGATTGCGTCGCGTTGTTCACATTGGTGTGCAGTGCAATTTCCACCCGATCGGGGAAGTGCGAGCTGGGCGCATCGAACAGGACATGACGGCTGGTCACCAGGAACAGATGCCCTTCGCGCGAAAAGAAGAAGGAACTGGCCTGGGTCAGCGCGCGGCGGCCCCTGAAGGTCAGGATCTGTGTGGTGCTCAGCAGCAAGGTCTCGATCATGGCCATCAGACTTTTTGCTTCTGGTAGGTCTTGTTCACCTCGACGCTGCGGTCGGTATCCGGGCGGCCTTGTTTGACGTCCTGGAAGGCTTGCTGGACGCTGTCACTGTGCACGGCACCCCCGCCTTGGTCAACGGCTTCGTCTCGTTCATGGGGCAAGGCCAGGGCCGGCATGGGTGTTGAACTTGATGTTGATGTTGGTGCCTCCTGCGCCTCGCGGGCCTTGCGCTGAGGGCTGGCCCTTCTCGTGTTGCGTGACGAGGCAAGCGGATAGCTGGAGCCGTATTTGTTCGGGGCTTTCATGCGGTCTCCTGGCCTGTGCAAACGGCCTCGGAATATCCGGTGCCCAAGCAAAGGTTGAGGGCACCGGCCCTCGGGGTCTGTGCGTCTGCACACGTATGGGCGTGGATGGCGGTGTGTGTTGTCGAACAGACTGCCTCACCGTAGCGCTTGTACACAAGACAAGTGGCGAAGGCGCACGTCGATCAGACGTGATCGCTGGCCTCAACGCCCAACCGACTGAACCATTTCCAACTGGAGTTCTGATGAACCACCTTGACAAGCCCCCATCGAGCAAGAACAAGAGCATGACGCAGTCGCAATCCGATTTCACGTCGGAAGGCGCGCCACCGCCAGCGTCCACCATGGCCCTGGACATGAAGGCCATTGAAGCGGCCACGCGCGATCTGGAGCAAGGCTCCGTCACACCCCATTACGGATCAGGCCGTCAGGACCTCATCAAATTGCTCAACGACGCACTGGCCACCGAGTTGGTGTGTGTGCTGCGCTACAAGCGCCATCACTTCACAGCCATGGGCCTGGAATCGGCCAAGATCGCACAAGAGTTTCTGGTTCA
>CANBUA010000067.1 GCA_947372535.1 Burkholderiales bacterium | reverse complement strand
CAAAACGGGCCAACCTTGCGCCGCCCAATCTGAACAAGCCCCTTGGACAAGCGCGAGCCAGTCATCGGCATGCGTGCTCAAGCCGTGGTGAACATGCAGCGCAACCACTTGCGTGCCGCCAAGCTCATGAGCCAGGCGCACGGTGGCATGAAGCAGCGCCATTGAATCACGGCCGCCACTGCAGGCCACCGCAATCCGGACGGGCGCCAGCACCGTATCAGTGCTCGGTGGTGTCGTTGAATCGACCATAGGACTGCAGGCGCTGGTAACGCTGCTCCAGCAAGTCCTTGACCTTCAAATCGCTCACTTGGCGGAAAGCATCGTTGAGCGCGCGCTTGAGATTCGCGCAGGCCTGCTTGTGATCACGGTGCGCGCCGCCCACGGGCTCGGCGACGATCTTGTCGATCAGGCCCAGGGCCTTGAGCCGGTGCGCGGTGATGCCCAAGGCCTCGGCCGCGTCGGGCGCCTTGTCGGCCGTCTTCCAGAGGATGGAGGCGCAGCCCTCGGGCGAGATCACCGAGTAGACGGAGTATTGCAGCATCAGCACCTGGTCGCCCACGCTGATGGCCAGGGCACCGCCCGAACCGCCTTCGCCAATGATCGTCGTGATGATGGGCACCTCCAGGCGCGCCATCTCGAAGATGTTGCGACCGATGGCTTCGGACTGGTTTCTCTCTTCCGCGCCGATGCCCGGGTAAGCGCCGGGCGTATCCACGAAGGTGAAGACCGGCAGACCGAACTTCTCGGCCGTTTTCATCAGGCGCAGGGCCTTGCGGTAGCCCTCCGGGCGGGACATGCCGAAGTTGCGCGTGGTGCGCTCCTTGGTGTCTCGGCCTTTTTGATGGCCCAGGACCATGCAGGCTTGACCGTTGAAGCGTGCCAGCCCGCCCACGATGGACAAGTCGTCCGAGAAATGCCGGTCGCCATGCATTTCCTGGTAGTCCGTGAACAGCTCGTTCACGTAATCCAGGGTGTAGGGGCGCTGTGGGTGGCGGGCGATCTGGGTCACCTGCCAGGGCGTGAGCGTGGCGTAGATGTCCTTGGTGAGCAGCGTGCTTTTTTTGCTCAACCGGTCGATCTCTTCGGAGATGTCCACGGCCGATTCGCTCTGCACGTAGCGCAACTCTTCGATCTTGGTTTCAAGCTCGGCGATGGGTTGCTCGAATTCGAGGAAGTGTCTTTTGCTCATGGCAAGTCACCTTATCAAAGCTGGGCCTGGGTATCGGCGGAACGTGGATCCAGGCTACGCCAAAGATACCAGGTGCCCACGGTGCGGTAAGGAGCCCAGGCCTCGGCGATGTCCCTCGCCTCGGCGCGCGAGACCGGCTCACCGCTGAAATAATTCACGCTGATGCCCTTGAGCAAGCCCAGGTCGTCCAGGGGCAGCACGTCGGCGCGCATCAGGTGGAAGATGAGGAACATCTCGGCGGTCCAGCGGCCAATGCCGCGGATGTCGATCAGCTCCTCGATGATGGCTTCGTTGCCCATGTCGCCCCATTGGCGCACGTGCACGCGTTCATCGGCGAAATGCACCGCCAAGTCGCGCAGGTAATCGACCTTACGGGCCGACAGGCCCACACCTCGCAGGGCATCGACGGCTTGTTCGAGCAGGGCCGGCGCGCTCAAAGGGCGGCGCTCCAAGGCCAGGTCCTGGCCTTGCAACACCAGCAGCTTGTCCCAGACCGATTGGGCCGCCTTGACCGAAATCTGCTGCCCGATGATGGAGCGTGCCAAGGTGGTGAAGGCATCGCCACGGCTGTACAGGCGCGCCAGGCCATGGTCGGCGATCAGCTTGCGCATCACCCGGTCCCGCTTGGACAGGTGCTTGCAGGCCTCGTCCCAATAGGTAGGCGTCACCGGAACAGCCGCCCCGGCCTCCGTGCCGGTCATCACAGGCTTGCCACTCATCAGGCTTTGACCCAGGTGGTGCCCTGCGCCGAATCCTTGAGTTCGATGCCCAAGGCGGTCAGCTCGGTGCGGATGCGGTCGGCCTCGGCAAACTGGCGCGCCTGCTTGGCCTGGGCGCGGGCGGCGATCAGTGCCTCCACTTGCGCCACATTGATGTCGGCATCGCCAGCGGCGCCGCCTTGCAAATAGGCTTTGGGCGATTGCTGCAAGAGCCCCAGCACACCGGCCAATGACTTTAGCAGTACAGCCGTCGGCACCGATTTGTCGCGGTTCAGGTCAGCAGCCAATTCGAAGAGCACGGCCACGGCCATCGGCGTGTTGATGTCTTCGTCCATGGCCGCCTTGAAGCGGGCCGCGTGAGCTTGCGTCCAGTCGATGGCCGGCAGCGAATCGGGCAGGCTCACGCCGTCGAGCGCCGTGTAGAGCCGGCGCAAGCCCTGGCGTGCATCGTCCAGCCCTGCATCGCTGTAATTGAAGGGGCTTCGGTAGTGCGTGCGCAGGATGAAGAAACGGATCGTCTCACCGTCGTAGTGCTGGAGCACATCGCGGATGGTGAAGAAGTTGCCCAGCGACTTGGACATCTTCTCGTTGTCCACGTTAAGGAAGCCGTTGTGCATCCAGTAGTTGGCAAACGGCCCGCCAGAGGCGCCTTCGCTCTGCGCGATCTCGTTCTCATGGTGCGGAAACTGCAAGTCCAGCCCGCCGCCGTGGATGTCGAAATGCTCACCCAACAGGCTGCACGCCATGGCCGAGCACTCGATGTGCCAACCAGGGCGACCCGTGCCGTAGTTCGATTCGTACTTGGCCTCGGGTGGCTCCTCCGCTTTGGCGGATTTCCACAACACGAAGTCCAGCGGATCGAGCTTGCCATCGTCAACAGCCACCCGCTCACCCGCCCGAAGCTGATCCAGTGATTTGCCGGACAGCTTGCCGTAACCCTCGAACTTGCGCACCGAGTAATTCACGTCGCCATTGGCGGCGCGGTAGGCCAGGCCCTTTTGCTCCAGGCGGTCGATCAGCGCCAACATCTGTGGAACGTATTCCGTGGCACGCGGCTCATGCGTGGGCGCCTCAATCCCCAAGGCCGCAATGTCTTGCTGCATGGCCGCGTTCATCTCTTCCGTCAGCTGGCGGATGGTGATGCCTCGCTCCAGCGCACGGCGGATGATCTTGTCGTCGATGTCGGTGATGTTGCGCACATAAGTCACCTTCAGGCCGCTGGCCTTCAACCAGCGTTGCACCACATCGAAGGACATCATCATGCGGGCGTGGCCGACATGACACAGGTCATAGATCGTCATGCCGCAGACGTACATGCGAACATGCCCAGGCTCCATCGGAATCAGAGATTCCATCTGCCGGGAGAGGCTGTTGAAAATGCGCAAGCTCATCAGTCAGGCTGGAGAGGAAACTCTGCCACCGGACAACCGTAAGGCTGGTCCGATTCGCAGAAGGATGTCAGGGGAATCCAAGCAGGCGGACACGCATGGTCACAACCTTTGTTGTCCGGGCCACAAGGGGCTCGGTGCAACGCCAACGCTCAGCTACAATCCGATGAGTATAGCCGCGAGACCGGGTAGCAGGCAGCGCGATGGTCGGACCTCAGGGTCCGTTCATCCCAGCCGGGCTGGTATCTCAGCGACTTGTTATTTCTTCCACGAACCTGAGATAAACAAGAACCATGCGAGTTGTTGCGCCCCTCTTCGGAGCCCGCCTGACGGCCCTGGCTGCCCAGTGCGTTGCCATCGCGATGCTGAGCTTTTCCAGCCAGATCGTTCGTGCGGATGAAGTTGCCGACGTTCAAAAGCTGCTGGCCTCCGGCAAGAACAGCGAAGCACTGCAAAAGGCCGACCAGTTCCTGACCGCCAAGCCCCGCGATCCCATGATGCGCTTCCTGCGCGGCATCAGCCTGTCGCAAGCCGGTCGTTCGGCCGAGGCCATCACGGCTTTCCAAAAGCTCACGGAAGACTTCCCCGAGCTGCCCGAGCCCTTCAACAACCTGGCCGTGCTCTACGCCCAGCAAGGCCAGTACGACAAGTCGCGCACAGCCCTTGAAATGGCCATTCGCACCAACCCCAGCTACGCCACCGCCTACGAGAACCTGGGCGATGTCTACGCCAAGCTGGCCAGCCAGGCTTACTCCAAGGCCCTGCAGATCGACACCCGCTCGGCCGTGGCACCCAAGTTGGCCATGATCCGCGACCTGTTTCCCAAGGACCGCGGCGCCGCCGCCGTGGCCTCCCTGACCAACAACGCTGCCACTGGCAAGCCCGCACCAGCCGCCGCACCGACACCTGCGCCGGCACCGACACCCGCACCAGCCCCTGCGCCCAAGCCGGCAGCCACACCGGCGCCGACACCTGCGCCTGCGCCCGTGCCTGCCCCGACAGCTGCGCCTGTGGAAGCCAAGGGTGACGCGCAAGAGCAAGCCGTTGAATCGGCCGTTCGCGCCTGGGCCTCGGCGTGGAGCCGCAAGGACCTGGACGCCTACTTCGCTGCATATGCCAGCGATTTTGGCGGCGGCAAAAGCCACAAGGCCTGGGAACAAGAACGCCGCGAGCGCATCGCCGGCAAGCGCAGCATTTCCGTCAAGGTCTCGGACCTTGACGTCAAAGTCTCCGGCAACAAGGCCACCGCTCGCTTTCGTCAGGACTACAAGGCCGACAGCCTGAACGTCTCCAGTGGCAAGCGCCTCGATTTGGTTCGCAATGGCAATGAATGGGTGATCGTGAAGGAAACTTCTGGCTCGTGATGAAACCCTCTCGCAACCGACGGCCCTTCCGGATGTCGGCGGGGCGGGTCGCGGCGCTCGTGCTGGGTGTCAGCGCCCCGCTCACGTTCTGGGCCGCCTCCTCGCTGATGTCAGCCGACTGGGCCAACGCCAAAGCCGGCCGGAAAAACACGACGCCTACATCCCAACATGCGGCTCGCCAACGAGCCCATGGTGAACTGACCTCCGGCCTCGAACACGTCTTCGAGGCCCCAGATGAACACAGCCCAGAAGGCCGCCTGCTGGCGGTCTATCGCCTCATTGGCGGCGGCGATGTACGCGACGCCCTGACCAAAGCCCAAAAGCTCGTTCAAGATGTGCCCAACTTCCAGCTGGCACAGCTCGTCTATGGCGATTTGTTGTTGGCCCAGACCGCGCCTTTGTCCCGCATGGGCGAAGCGCCAGCCAACCTGGTGAGCAAGGCCCCTGAACGGCTGGAACAGTTGCGCACGGAGGCCAACCGCCGCATCGCGGCACTGCAAGAGCGTCCACCGGCGGGCGCGATCCCGATCCAGTTCGTTGACCTGCCCAGCAGCACCAAGCATGCGATTGCGGTCGATGCCAGCCGCTCGCGCCTGTATCTGTTTGAAAATGGTCCCAACGGCCTGCAACTGGTGGCCGACCATTACGCCTCGATCGGCAAGCTGGGCGCAGAGAAGAACGTGCAAGGTGACCAGCGCACGCCGATTGGCGTGTACTACATCACCAGCCGCCTGGAAGCGGACAAGCTGACCGATTTCTACGGCGTCGGTGCCCTGCCCCTGAACTACCCCAACGAGTACGACCGCCGCATGGGCCGCACTGGCAGCGGCATCTGGCTGCATGGCGTGCCCAGCGACAGCTATGCCCGCAGCCCGCAAAGCACGGACGGCTGCGTTGCCCTGGCCAACCCCGAACTCAAATCCATCATGGACCGGGTGCAGCCGCGCACCACGCCTGTGATCATCGCGCGCAGCCTGGAGTGGGTTGAACCCCAAGCCCAGGAGCCCGAGCGCCGCAACCTGCACAACCTGATCGAAGGCTGGCGGGTCGCACGGGCCAGCGGCGACATCAACCGCCTCATGTCCTTCTACTCGCCGCAGTTCTCGGCCGGCGCCAAGGACCTGGGTCAATGGCGCCAGTCGCTGGAGCGCGAATCCGCTTCGCAGCGCGGCCGCCCCATCCAGCTCAAGGACATGGCCATCCTGGGCTGGAAAGACCGCAACGACATCCTCGTGGTCACCTTCGGTGAGCTCAACGAGGGCGAAAGAACAGGCTCCGTCAAGCGCCAGTACTGGAGCAAAGAAGGCGGCCTGTGGAAAATATTCTTCGAAGGAGTCATTGGATGAACACATTCATCAAACGCCTGAGCACCGCCCTGATCGTCGGTGCTACGGCCTCGTCGCTGTCGGTGGGCCTGCATGCGCAAACCGTCAAGCTGGTCACCTCACAAGGTGACATCGTTGTGCAACTGGACAAGGCCAAGGCTCCCAAGACGGTCGACAACTTCGTCCAGTACGTCAAGGCCGGCCACTACAACGGCACGATCTTCCACCGCGTGATCGACGGCTTCATGGTCCAAGGTGGCGGCATGACGCCCGACATGAAGGAAAAACCCACGCGCGCGCCCATCCCCCTGGAAAGCCGCAACGGCCTGAACAATGTGCGTGGCACCTTGGCCATGGCCCGTACCGCCGACCCCAGCTCGGCCACGGCCCAGTTCTTCATCAACGTGAAGGACAACGGTTTCCTGGATGCCGCCCAATCGCCTGATGGCAACGGATATGCCGTGTTCGGCAAGGTGGTCTCGGGCATGGACGTGGTCGACAAGATCCGCAAGGTCCCCACGGGGCAAAAGGGCATGCATGGCGATGTGCCCTTGCAACCCGTCATCATCAAACAAGCCACCCTGGAGAAATGAACCATGGCCAAGACCGTTGAACTGCACACCACCGCAGGCCTGATCACCATCGAGCTGGACGAGGCCAAGGCGCCCGCCACGGTCGAGAACTTCCTCACCTACGTGCGTGATGGCCATTACGACGGCACGGTGTTCCACCGCGTCATCAAGGGCTTCATGATCCAGGGCGGCGGCTTCGAGCCTGGCCTCAAGCAAAAGCCCACACGTGACCCGATCAACAACGAGGCCAACAACGGCCTGAAGAACGACAAGTACACCCTGGCCATGGCCCGCACCAGCGCGCCTCATTCGGCCAGTGCGCAGTTCTTCATCAACGGCACCAACAACGACTTCCTGAACTTCACGTCTGAATCCAGCAATGGCTGGGGCTACGCGGTGTTCGGCAAAGTCGTCGGCGGCACCGAGATCGTGGACCAGATCGAGAAGGTCAAGACCGGCAACAAGGGCGGCCACGGCGACGTGCCCCTTGAAGACGTGGTCATCACCAAGGCCGTGGAAGTTTGACGCGATGACGATCGGGCAGCCACCCTGCCCCTCCTCTGACGACGCGCCGGTCACCACGCCCGGCAGCGACGTGACAGCACCGCCCTCGTGGCGGTGCATTGATTTCATCTCCGACCTTCATCTGCACGAGGGCCGGCCGCGCACCTTCGAAGCCTTCGAGCACTACCTGCAAGGCACGCCCGCTGATGCGCTGTTCATCCTGGGCGACCTCTTCGAGGCCTGGATCGGCGATGACATGCGCCATCAGCCGTTCGAGCAGCAATGCACCCAGGTGTTGGCGCAAGCCGGAAAGCGCCTCAGCCTCTACTTGATGGTGGGCAATCGAGACTTCCTGCTGGGCACGCAGATGAGCGCTGCCTGCCATGCCCATTGGCTGAGCGACCCCACCGTGCTGCACGCCTTTGGTCAAAGCCATTTGCTCACCCACGGCGATGCCTGGTGCCTGGCCGACACCGACTACCTGGCATTCAGAGCGCAAGTGAGAAGCCCCGCCTGGCAGGCCGCTTTCCTGGCGCAGCCACTGGACCAAAGAATGCACGCAGCCCGTGCCATGCGCAATGCCAGCGAAGGCCGCAAGCAGCAGATTGCGCCCACCGACTGGGCTGATGTCGATCCCCAGGCCGCCGCCACGGCGCTGATTCAGGCCGGCTCAGTCAGCTTGATCCATGGCCACACGCACCACCCGGCCTCCGAGCCCTTTGCACTGCCAAGCGCACTTCGCCACGTGCTCTCCGATTGGGAGCTCGATGAGCAGCCACACCGCGCTGAAGTGCTGCGCCTGAGCGCCACCGGATTTGCCCGCCTCACTTTGGGCCAGGCCATCACCCGGCCTTCGTCACCTTGAAGCTGTTGTGGTCACAGCTCGCCCGGCATGTGCCGCCGAGCTGGCAGTCCGACGCCAGCATCCTGCGCCATCGCCCCATCCCTGATGAGCTGTGGACGCGGACGCTGTCGCATTTTCCTTTTCTGGCCTGGCGTGATGGCCGGGGGCAAGACCGCTTGCGCGCCCTGAGCACCCTGTTCCTGGCGCGCAAACAGTTCACCCCGGCCGGCGGCCTCCAACTCACCGATGAGATGGCCGTGGCCATGGCCGCCCAAGCCTGTCTGCCCATCATGCGACTGGGCCTGAAGGCCTACGACAGCTTCCTTGGCATCGTCGTTCACCCCGATCAGGTGCTGGCCCACCGAACTTTCACGGACGATGCTGGCGTGGTTCATGACTTCGACGAGGTGCTGGCTGGCGAGGCCATGCCTGGCGGCCCGCTCATGCTGTCCTGGCATGACGTGCAGCAGGCTGGCAGCCTGCAAGACCGCAGCTACAACGTCGTGGTCCATGAGTTTGTGCATGTGCTCGACATGAGCGCAGGCGGCGAGCCGACTGGCGTACCACCACTCCCTCGTGACACCTCATCAAAGCATTGGCAGGATGTGCTTTGGCAAGCGTTCGACCAGCACAGCGAGGCACTGGCGCGAGGCGAGGCCACCTGGCTCGATCCTTATGCCGCCACCGATGGCCTGATCGAGTTCTTCCCCGTGGTGAGCGAAGCGTTCTTCGTGGCCTCTAGGGCCTTGCGCGAAGATTATCCCGCTGTCTATCGGCTGCTCGCGAGCTACTTCGGCGAAGAGCCGGCGACCTTTGAGCCATGAAAAAAGGGCAGACCGAAGTCTGCCCTTGTGCTTGAGCGGAGAGCGGCCTCAGCCGGGGCTCATTCCGTGGTCGCCGGCTCGGCCTTGGGCTTGTCGCTGCGACGCGCCTGGATGTCGAGCTTGACCTCTTCTTCGCCCTTGGCATTGGTCACCACGTCAACCGTCAGGCGGCCGCCATCGACCAAGTCGCCAAAGAGCAACTCGTCGGCCAGTGCACGACGGATCGTGTCCTGGATGAGGCGCTGCATCGGACGAGCGCCCATGAGCGGATCGAAGCCGCGCTTGGCCAGGTGGCGGCGCAGGGCATCGGTGAAGGTGACCTCGACCTTTTTCTCCGACAATTGACCTTCAAGCTGCAGCAGGAACTTGTCAACCACGCGCAGGATGACTTCCTCGTCCAGCGGCTTGAAGCCCACGATGGCATCGAGCCGGTTGCGGAACTCAGGCGTGAACATGCGCTTGATGTCGGCCATCTCATCGCCCAGCTCACGCGGGTTGGTGAACCCGATGGAGGACTTCTGCAAGGTCTCGGCACCCGCGTTGGTGGTCATGATGATCATCACGTTTCGGAAGTCGGCCTTGCGACCGTTATTGTCCGTCAGCGTGCCATGGTCCATCACCTGCAGCAGGATGTTGAAGACATCGGGATGCGCTTTTTCAATTTCATCGAGCAGCAGCACCACATGCGGCTTCTTGCTCACGGCCTCGGTCAGCAACCCTCCCTGATCGAAGCCCACATAGCCCGGAGGCGCGCCAATGAGGCGGCTCACGGCGTGGCGCTCCATGTACTCCGACATGTCGAAGCGGATCAGGTCAATGCCCAGCACATAAGCCAGTTGCTTGGCCACTTCCGTTTTGCCAACGCCCGTGGGGCCGCTGAACAGGAAAGAGCCAATCGGACGGTCAGGCTTGCCCAGGCCAGAGCGCGCCATCTTGATGGCCGAGGCCAAGGCATCAATGGCGGCATCCTGGCCGAACACCACGCTCTTGAGGTCGCGGTCCAGCGTCTTGAGCTTGCTGCGATCATCCGTGGACACGCTGGTGGCGGGCACGCGGGCAATCTTGGCGACGATGTCTTCGACCTCCGCACGCGTGATGGTCTTCTTCTGCTTGCTTTTGGGCAGGATGCGTTGCGCCGCGCCCGCTTCGTCGATGACGTCGATCGCCTTGTCGGGCAGATGGCGATCATTGATGTACTTGGCCGACAGCTCAGCCGCCGCTTGCAGCGCGCCCAGGGCGTACTTGACGCTGTGGTGCTCCTCGAAGCGCGACTTGAGGCCCTTGAGGATCTCGATGGTCTGCTCGACCGAAGGCTCGACGACTTCGACCTTCTGGAAACGACGCGACAAGGCCGCATCCTTCTCGAAGATGCCACGGTACTCGGTGAAGGTGGTGGCGCCCAGGCACTTGAGCTGACCCGAACTCAAGGCAGGCTTGAGCAGATTGCTGGCGTCCAGGGTGCCGCCCGAAGCCGCACCGGCCCCGATCAGCGTGTGGATCTCGTCGATGAACAGGACCGAGTTGGCCTGCTCCTTCAACTGCTTGATGACGGCCTTGAGGCGCTGCTCGAAATCACCACGGTATTTGGTGCCGGCCAGCAAAGCGCCCATGTCCAGCGCGTAGACCTCAGCAGAGGCGAGCACCTCGGGCACGTCGCCCTGAGTGATCCTCCATGCCAAGCCTTCGGCGATGGCGGTCTTGCCCACGCCAGCTTCACCCACCAGCAGCGGGTTGTTCTTGCGGCGGCGGCACAGCACCTGGATGACGCGCTCGACCTCGGTGTCGCGTCCGATGAGGGGATCGATCTTGCCCTCCTTGGCCAACTGGTTGAGGTTCTGGGTGTACTGCTCCAGCGGCGATGCCTTGCTCTCGACTTCTTCTTTCTCGGCCTCAGGGGGCGTGGCGTCGGAAGACTTGGTGGGCTCGGGCGGATCGACCTTGCGGATGCCATGGGCAATGAAATTGACCACGTCCAGGCGTGTCACGCCCTGCTGGTGCAGGTAGTACACGGCATGGGAGTCTTTCTCGCCGAAGATGGCCACGAGCACGTTGGCACCGGTCACTTCCTTCTTGCCACTGCCCGAAGACTGCACGTGCATGATGGCGCGCTGAATGACGCGTTGGAAGCCCAGCGTGGGCTGGGTGTCCACCTCATCGGTGCCGCCCACCGTGGGCGTGTTGTCGCGGACGAACTGGTCCAAGTTCTTGCGAAGCTCATCCAGGTTGGCCGCGCAGGCCTTGAGCACCTCGGAGGCCGAGGGATTGTCGATCAACGCCAGCAACAGGTGTTCCACCGTGATGAACTCGTGTCGCTGCTGCCGGGCCTCGACGAAGGCCATGTGCAGACTCACTTCCAACTCTTGCGCGATCATGCTGACTCCAGGATGCACTGCAAAGGATGCCCGGCGCGCCGGGCGGCTGCAAGAACAAGTTCGACCTTGGTGGCCGCGATGTCCTTGGTGAAGACACCGCACACACCACGTCCTTCGTGGTGGATTTTGAGCATGATCTGAGTGGCTGTCTCAATGTCATGCCGGAATAACTCCTGCAGGACGTAGATCACGAATTCCATGGGCGTGAAGTCATCGTTGAGCATCACCACCTGAAAGAGTTTGGGCGGCTCGACCTTGAGCGCCTCTTTCTCGACCACCACCGAACCAGCGCCCTCGCCATCCGGCGCCCTGGGCGTCTCGGAGGAAGCACGAACTTGCAGCGTCTGGGTCATGAAAACATTCTAAGAGAGTGATCGAGTCCTGTTACGACATCTTGGATCGATTTACAGAAGTACAAGGGGTCGAAATTCGCACAAGAGACACGATTATTCGATTCATCATACTGGCGCACGAAAGACCATGAGCGATGCATGAGGGAAAGCACCAAAAGACAGGCGCTCATCCCAGTTGGTTTCTGTCACAACTCGCGCCTTGACATCCTCCAATGTGAAAAGCAGAATCCGGACAAATAGCAGGAGGTGCCGACATGGCCACAGGTACAGTCAAGTGGTTCAACGATGCCAAAGGTTTTGGTTTCATTGAACCTGATCAGGGCGGCGGTGACGTCTTTGCCCATTTCTCCGCCATCCAGATGGAGGGATTTCGAACGCTCAAGCAGGGCTCCAAAGTCCGCTATGAGCTGGTGACGGGGCCCAAAGGCTTCCTGGCGCAGAACATACAGTCCTTGACGGCAGAACAAGCCAGCGAGGAGCCGGCAGATGCCCTTGAAGAGATGCACTTCCGTGACGGTGCCGGCCTTGGAGGGTCTCACCACATGCACTGACCTCCGCTGAGGTCCTCGCCAGATTTGATTGGCACCACGCCCGCGGCAAGCAGCCAGCGGGCGTTTTTCATGGCGCACGCTGGCCTAAAACCGCACCAAAGAAGACCGCCCCGCCCAGTAGTCAGGCCCCGGGGGCGGACGTCACGGCCGCAATTGGCACCAGGGTCAGCAGGGCACGCTTGAGACCAGCTGTGCTGGGGCTCTCCACGAAAACGCACCGTTTGCCCGTGCGTTTGCAGTGGTCTTTGACGCGCCAATAGGCGTCATGGCTGATGCAGCCAGTCTGGCAGATCACCAGGTCGGCCGCGGCCAAGGTGGCATCGAGCTTGGCCACGTTGTCTTCTTCGCCGCCGTCATGGTGGAGGAAGCGCCCACCCGTTCGCTCAATCAACTGGCGGTAGATGGGCACGCTGGCTTGCCGGCCGCCCACACACAGCACGGCCCGGTCGTCCAGGTTGGCCGAGACCTCCTGATCCGGGGACTGGTCGATCACGGGGCTTGAATCCAGGTCGCGGCGATGCAACTCGGCGGTCATCTCTTCGGCCAGGCGGCGCTGGCGCTCGGCTTCATGCGTCGATTGCAGCAGCAGACGCTCCAACTGGTGGATGCGATCGATGTGGCGCTCGCCTTCCCGGGCCAGGTCCACACGGCTTTTGAGGCCGGGCACAGCCGCTTCCAACGTTTGCAAGTCGTCGCGCAAGGCGGCGATGGTGGTGTCGCGGCCGATCAGCTCGGCGCGCAGTTGCACGATCTGGCCATGCTGCTGCTCGCTGCGCCGCGCTTGCTCCTCAGCCAGGCGCGTGGTGCGGCCCTGCACAGTCGCCAGTTCGCGCGCCAGGATGGCGTTCTCATCGATGAGTGCTTCGAAGCGTTGCAGGTCAGCGCGAACAGCGGCGCCGACCTGGTGCTGGATCATGTGAACCTCGCCCAGCACGTGGTGCTCAATGGCGGGCGTGCAACGGGCATGGGTAAGCACGGCCCACAAAGCGCCCGCCAGGTCTTTGCCACGGGCGGCTTGCTGCCACCAAACCGCCAAAGCCTCCGAGGTCTTGATCTTGGACACCTGGCGCAAGGCCAGCATGTAGCGCCCATCCAGCTCGCGCTGAACGGCTTCAGCCAGGGGCGTGCGCAGCTTGCACTCGGCGATCGCGCCGCAGTGCAGGTCGTAATCGTTGGCCACGGCTTGGCCACCCAGGACCTTGTCAATCGTGCGGCGCAGCACATTGATGGGCAGGCACACCCCGACCACGGGGCAATGCGCGTGGTCGTCAAGCTCCCACAGACGGCGGCGGCGCGAGCCCTGCGGCGATGGCGGCGGTGGCACTGTCGTCAACAAGGTGGCACCGCTGCGGGTGGCGGCCTCGCGCACGATGGCGTCCAACTGATTGGCCTCTTGCTTGTTGCACATGGGGGTCTCCTGGGTCAGTGCACCGGTGGCGCGTCAGCGGGCATGGGTGAGTGGCGAACGCTGGTGCGCTCGCCATCGAGCCGATGCTGCGCCACCGTCAGCAGGCCTTGAAACGCCCGGAATGCCGCCGGCTCGAAGCGCAGGCTCAAGTACTGCAGGGTCACGGTGACGATGCCGCAGGAGCAGGTGCTGACGCTGCCCATGTCGCTGGTGACAATGGTCTCGGCCGGGCCATGGGCGTTGGTGTCGTGGTGGTGCATGCGTAGATCCTCGAAGCTGGCGGACGGCTTGACCTGGATGCGTGCGCATGTGTCGGGTCTGGCCTGTTCCAAAGAGCACTCACTTTAATACGAATGATTCTCAATTGCAAACAATCTTCGCTCGAACGATTTTTTGGCTCAAATGCGGCGAATCAGCACCATGGCCAAGCCCAGCACACCAATCGCGGAAGGTGTTCGCCGCCTGAATTGCACCGTTTTGGTGGCATCGAAGCGCAGCAAGCCCCCACCCTGGTGCGTGCGCCGCCTCGCCCAGGGCATTTTCCCTGGCATATCTATTGCTCCTATAAGTCTGCGTGTCCGTGGGTAGTGTCGCCCCAGCACATGCAAACGATCTCCGCTAACGACGGCGGACAACAGCCCTGAAGGTCCTGGCTTTGACCCAAGACTTTCGGCTGCTTATCCCAAACTGGTTTGGGGCCATCACGGTGGATTGGAGCGTTCCTTGCTCATCCACCTGGGTCATCCCCCCGCCTTTCCGTCGGAGTACACATGAAGATCATCCTCGTTGGCCATGGCATGGTTGGCCACAAGTTCCTGGAAAGCCTGGCCGAGTCGGGCATTGAACAAGCCGAGGTCACGGTGCTGTGCGAGGAGCCGCGCGCCGCTTACGACCGCGTGCACCTCTCCGAATTCTTCTCCGGCAAAACGGCTGAGGATCTGTCCCTGGTTGAGCATGGCTTCTTCGAGCGCACTGGCTTCTCGCTTCGCCTGGCGGCACGTGCCGCGTCCATCGACCGGCGCGCCCACACCGTCACCACGCTCGACGGCGAGGTGCTGCCCTACGACAAGCTGGTGCTGGCCACCGGCTCCAATGCCTTCGTGCCGCCCGTCCCGGGGCGTGATCGCCCCAACTGCTTCGTCTACCGCACCATCGAAGACCTGGAAGCGATGAAGGAATGCGGCGCGCGCTCCAATACCGGGGTGGTCGTGGGCGGCGGCCTGCTGGGCCTGGAATGCGGCAAGGCCTTGCTGGACCTGGGCCTGGAGACGCACGTGGTCGAGTTCGCACCACGCTTGATGACCGTGCAGGTGGACGATGGCGGTGGCCGCGTGCTGCGCACGAAGATCGAATCGCTGGGCGTGCAGGTGCATACAAGCCGCAACACGGTGGAGATCACCGATGGCGCCACGGCCCGCCACCGCATGGTGTTTGCCGATGGCACCTGGCTGGAGACCGACATGATCGTGTTCTCCGCCGGCATCCGCCCGCGTGATGAACTGGCCCGCCAATGCGTGCTGGCCATCGGCCCCCGCGGTGGCGTGGCCATCGACAGTGAATGCCGCACCAGCGACCACGACATCTACGCCATCGGCGAATGCGCCTCATGGAACGAGCAAACTTTCGGTTTGGTCGCCCCGGGCTACGACATGGCCCGCGTGGCCGCCAAGCACATCGCCGGCCAGCTTGATGCGGCCTTCGTCGGTGCCGACATGAGCACCAAGCTCAAGCTGATGGGCGTGGACGTGGCGAGCATCGGTGATGCCCAAGGCAAGACCCCGCACAGCCGCTCCTTCCAGTATGTGGACGAGCTCAAGCAGATCTACAAGAAGATCGTGGTCAGCGAAGATGGCAAGCAGTTGCTGGGCGCCGTGCTGGTTGGCAATGCCGATGAATACGGCACCCTGCTGCAGATGGCACTCAACGGCATCACCCTGCCCGATTCACCCGAGTTTCTGATCCTGCCTTCGAGCGATGGCCAGGCCAAGCCCGGACTGGGCGTGGACGCCCTGCCCGACAGCGCCCAGATCTGCTCGTGCAACAACGTGACCAAGGGCCAGATCTGCGCCGCCGTGTGCGATGGCGCCACCGACATCGGCAAGCTCAAGGCCTGCACCAAGGCCGGGGCCACCTGCGGGGGTTGCGTGCCTCTGGTCACGCAGGTCATGAAGTTCGAAATGAAGAAGCAGGGCATGGCGGTCAACAACCATGTCTGCGAACACTTTGCCTACTCGCGCCAGGAGATGTACCACCTGGTCCGCGTCGGCGAGATCCGCACGTTTGATGACCTGGTGGCCAAGCACGGCCATGGCCTGGGCTGCGATGTCTGCAAGCCCGTGGCGGCATCGATCTTCGCCTCCTGCTGGAACGACTTCGTCTTGAAGAAGGACCTGGCCGGTCTGCAGGACAGCAATGACTACTACCTGGGCAACATCCAGAAGGATGGCACCTACTCGGTCGTGCCCCGCATGGCCGGCGGCGAGGTCACGCCCGACGGCCTGATCGCTGTAGGCCAAGTTGCCAAGAAGTACGGCCTGTACACCAAGATCACCGGCGGTCAGCGCGTGGACTTGTTCGGCGCCCGGGTGGAAGAGCTGCCTTTCATCTGGGAAGAACTCATCGCCGCTGGATTCGAATCTGGCCACGCCTATGGCAAGTCGCTGCGCACGGTCAAGAGCTGCGTGGGCTCGACCTGGTGCCGCTATGGCGTGGGCGACAGCGTCGGCCTGGCGGTCGAGCTGGAGAACCGATACAAAGGCTTGCGCTCGCCGCACAAAATCAAGTTCGGTGTCTCGGGCTGCACGCGTGAATGCGCCGAAGCCCAGGGCAAGGACATCGGCATCATCGCCACCGAGAAGGGCTGGAACCTGTATGTGTGCGGCAACGGCGGCATGAAGCCTCGCCACGCCGAGTTGATCGCCTCCGACCTGAACAAGGCAGAGATGATCAGCCTGATCGACCGCTTCCTGATGTTCTACGTGCGCACCGCCGACCGCCTGCAACGCACCAGCACCTGGCGCGACAACATGGAAGGTGGCCTGGACTACCTCAAGAACGTGTTGCTCAAAGACAGCCTGGGTTTGAACGCCGAGCTGGAAGCTCAGATGCAGCATGTGGTCAACACCTACCAGTGCGAGTGGAAGACGGCCGTGACCGACCCTGAGGTGCGCAAGCGTTTCCGCTCTTTCGTCAACAGCGACAAGAAGGACGAGCACGTGATGTTCGTGCAAGAGCGCGGCCAGATCCGTCCGGCCCGCCCGGAAGAGCAAGCGATTGCCGCGCCCTCTTTCGCCCCCGCCGCCGACTCGCTGGCTTGAATTTTCAAGGACTTGACCACCATGACCACCGACACCTTGAACTGGACCGCCGTGTGCGCCGTCGATGACATCCTGCCCAACACGGGTGTATGCGCCCTGGTCGATGACCGGCACGTCGCGGTTTTCCGCGTGGGCGCGCATCAGTTTTTCGCCATCGACAACGTCGATCCCAAGTCGGGCGCCAGCATCAATTCGCGCGGCCTGGTCGGCAACCTGGGCGAGCGCACTGTCGTGGCCTCGCCGATGTACAAACATCACCTGGACCTGCGCACCGGCGAATGCATCGAATCACCCGAGTACTCGGTGCGCGCTCACGAGGTACGCATCGAGGACGGCCAGGTGCTGGTCGCTGTCGAATGAAGATTTGACGGCCTCCCGGTTGCGGGACCAACTGGCCACAAGCGAGACATGAGACAGGGGTCGGCAAATTGCGGACAATGGCGGGGTTGCTTCCTGAACCTGCTGTCTGTCCATGTCATTGACCGTCTCCCACCTCGTTCTGCGCGCCAAACAACTCGACATCGAGGCCATGCAGCACTTGGCCGGTCGTGTAGCGCTGGCCGATGTCATCGGGCAATTGATCCACGTGTTGCAGACCGAGCGCGGCGCGACCAGCATCTACCTGGCCTCCAAGGGCCAGCGCTTTGCGGCTGAGCGGCAGTCGGCCCTGGAAGCCGCGCGACCCATTGAGGCCACACTGCGCACGCTGTTCGCGACGCAGGCCGAGCCCGGGCAAAGCGCCACCGCCCGCACGCTCTCGCTGATGGCCTGGGTGCTGCTGGACCTCGATGCCCTGGTTGACCTGCGCCAACGCATCGACCTGCGAACCCCGAGTGCCCACGATTCGGTGGCGGCCTTCAGCCACCTGATCGCCGGGCTGCTGGAATTGATCTTCCACGTGGCCGATGCGGCCATGCACCCGGACATCTCTCGCCTGCTGGTGGCCTTCGTTCATCTTCTGCAAGGCAAGGAGGCTGCCGGCCAGGAACGGGCTGTCGGGGCGCCGCTGTTCGCATCGGGTTCCTGTGACGAGGCCCAGCAACAGCGCATTGTCCACCTGATCGACGCGCAGGAGCGCAGTCTGCAGGTCTTCGAGGAATTTGCCGAGGAGGCCTTGCGCGCACGCTGGCAGCAACATCAATTGAGGCCCAAGGTGGCACAGCTCGAACGCCTTCGCCGCACCTTGTGTACAGCGCGTCCGGGTGCTTCGCTGGACACGGGCCTGAGCGATCGGTGGTTCGAAGTCTCCAGCGAACGCATCCATGAGATGTGGCTGCTCCAGAACGAACTGGTGCAATGCCTGCGGCTGAAAGGCGATGCTCAGATCCATGCGGCCCAGCAGGATCTGCTCGATTCGGAAGGTCTACTGCGCCAGTTACGCGACAACCCGCCGCCGCATGCGCACGCCGTGGATCGCTTTTTCAACGCCTCCGAGCAACCCGATGCGGCGCCAGTGTTGCCCGCCATGTCCGATGGGCCTGGCCAAGAGCCCAAGTCGTCTGGTGATACACACACCGCCTCGCTGGTTGACCTGCTGCGAACCCAGTCGGCACGCCTGGTCAGCATGGAGGTCGAACTCGATGCCGCACGCCGCGCCTTGCACGAACGCAAAGTCATCGAGCGGGCCAAAGGCGCCTTGATGTCTCGCCTGGGCATGACCGAAGAGGCCGCATTCAGGACGCTGCAAAAAACGTCCATGGACCACAACCGCCGGTTGCTGGACGTGGCCGAGGCCACC
>CANBUA010000066.1 GCA_947372535.1 Burkholderiales bacterium | reverse complement strand
TCGGCCCAGATCGCCCATGAGCGCGACGACCGCATCAAGCGCCTGAGCGGCAAGATCGACCGGGTGCTGGTCGATGCGCCCTGCTCCGGCCTGGGCACCCTGCGCCGCAACCCCGACCTGAAGTGGCGCCAGAGCCCCAAAGCGGTCGTCGAGTTACAGGCCAAACAACTGGCCATCCTGGACAGCGCAGCTCGCCTGCTCAAACCCGGCGGCCGCCTGGTTTATGCCACCTGCAGCCTGCTGCCGGCCGAGAATGAAGTCGTGGTGGGGCAATTCAGCGAAGCTCATCCTGACATGGTGCCGGTTTCGGCTTTGGACATCCTGACGCAAAACGGGGTGACCGATGCTGAAACACTGGTCACCCCGCTGGGTCATCTTCGTTTGTGGCCCCATCGCCACCACACCGATGGCTTCTACGCCGCCGTGTGGGAGAGAAAGGCCTGACCTGGCACCGGCCTGAGCTGCACGCTCAGGCCGCCGTCAGAATCAGAACAGGCTTTCCTTGACATAGACCACGTCATCGCGCTGCAGCTTGTCGTTCATGCCGGGCTGGATGACGCGGACCACACCCGTGGTGGGATCACGGCGGTGAACACGGATGCCCTTTTCAGTGCCGCGCAGGTTCAGACCACCGGACGAGGCCAGCGCTTGCAGCAAGGTCATGTCGCGCAGCAAGGCCTTGGTGCCGGGGGATTGCACTTCGCCGTACACATAGATGTAGGGCATGCGGTCCACATACAGCGAGTCACCGTTTTGCAGGATGACGTCCTCCACAGCATTGTTGGCCGCGAAGATCTGAGGGAAGTCGATTTCCATGCGGAAAGGCTGGCCCTTGCGGGTACCCGTCAGGATGACGATGTCCGAGCCGCTGCCGATGACGACACCACCGGCCTGGGCCAGGATCTCGCTCAGGCGGGCATTGGATTGCTCCAGCGGATAGCGGCCAGGGCGGCTGACCATGCCCAACACGGACACCTGGTTGCCCTTGACCTGCGACACCAGGATGGAGACCTGGGGCTGCTTGATGAAGTTGCCGTCACGCAAGCCGGTGGTGATCTTCTTCTCGGCCTCGGTCACGGCCAGACCACCGATCTTGATGGTGCCCAGCAGCGGGTAAGAAATGGTGCCGACCTCGGAGACGCGGGCGTCGAGCGTCAAATCAGGGTTTTGGTAAACCGAGATGCGGATGATGTCGCCCGCACCCAGCACGTAGTCGGCCGAGGGGGGGGCGGCATGAGCCATCGCGGCGGCCATCAACATGAGGGACATCACGCCCCTCACCACGTTTCGCATCCACTTCATAGCAACAGATCCTTGTCAGAAAAAGAAAAGCAGGCATCGACGCGCGAAGCCCGTGTGCGGTCGGTCAGTTGACTCGCAATGTACCACTCTGAGATGGGGGGATTGGCCTCAAGTTCCCTGCAGCACGCCACCCGAGGTGCAACTACGTGGTGAGCGACTGACGCTCCAGGTAGGCGGCCACATCGCCGCTGGGGATCGGCCGTGACATCCAGTAACCCTGAGCGTCCTGGCAACCCAGGGCCTTGAGCAGGCTCCACTGCGCCTCGTTCTCCACGCACTCGGCGGTGGTGTCCAGGCGCAAGGCTTGAGCCAGGCTGATCACCGCACGCACGACGGCCTGGGAATCGGTGTCGTTGACCAGGTTGCGCACGAACATGCCGTCGATCTTGAGCTTGTCCAGCGGCAGGTTCTTCAAGTAAGCCAGGGACGAATAGCCCGTGCCGAAATCGTCCAGGGCGATGCGCACGCCGCGCTGGCGCAGGGCCATCAGGGCGGTGCGCACCTGGTCGTGGTCGTCGATCAGGGCCGATTCGGTGATTTCCAGCTCCAGCCGATGAGGTGGCAGGCCGCTGTCCTCCAGGGCCTGGTCCACCAGCGCAACCACGTTGGACTGGCGGAACTGCACGGCCGACAGGTTGACAGCCACGCGCAGGTGCTCAGGCCAGGCGCGCGCCTGACGGCAGGCCTGGCGCAGCACCCAGGTGCCTAAAGAGACGATCTGACCGGTTTCCTCGGCCACGGGGATGAACTCGGCCGGGTTGATGATGCCGCGCTCGGCGTGCTGCCAGCGCACCAGCGCCTCGAAACCCGAGAGCTCGCCCGTGGCCAGGTCGATCTGCGGCTGGTAGAACAGCGTGAAATCGTCGTTGCTCAGGGCCACGCCCAGCTCCTGCTGCAGGCGCACGCGCGTGTTCGCGGTGGTGGCCATGCTGGTCTCGAAATAGCGCCAGGTGTTGCGTCCGGCTGCCTTGGAGGCGTAGAGGGCCATGTCGGCGCAGCGCAGCAACAAGTCGGGGCTGTCGGCATCCTTGGGCGCCAGGGCGACGCCCACGCTGGCCCGCACCGTCACCCGGACCTCGGTCAGGTCGTGGGGATGGCCCATGGCGGCCACCAGTTCGCGGGCGAGGTCGCCGGCCAGGGCAGCATTGGCCACACCCGGCACCAGCACGGCGAACTCATCGCCACCCAGGCGCGCCAGCAGGGCCTGCTTGGGCATGCATTGGCGCAGGCGGTCGGCCGCACTCAGCAGGAGTTGATCACCCACCCCGTGGCCGAGCGAATCGTTGATGGTTTTGAAGTGATCCAGGTCGAGAAAGAGCACGGCGCAAGCCCGGTCGCTCACCTCGGGCTGCGTCAGCAAGGCGGTCAGTGCCAGGCCGAAGCGGTGGCGGTTGGCCAAGCCGGTCAAGGTGTCCTGGTTGGCCAGACGAGCCAACTCGTCCCGCGCGCGCCGCGCATGCGTGATGTCCGAACCCACGCCACGCCAGCCAGAGTGGCGGCCCAACTCGTCGCCCAGAGGCTTGGCCGTCAATGAGCACCAGCGCAACTCGCCGCCGACCATGAGGGCCAGTTCCGCATCGCGGAAAGACTGACCGGATTTGAGCAAATTGGCAAACTGGATCAAGGCCAGTTGCGCCTCCGGGTTTTGTGATGGCTGGCGGCTGCGCAGGAATTGCAGGAAGGAGTGCACCTGCAAGTCGGCTTCGCTGGCGCCCAGGGATTCGGTCAGGCGGGTCGAAATGTGCCGCAGTTGGCCGGTGGGCGAGATCTCCCAGAGCCAGTCACTGGCGTGGGCCTCGAAATCGCGCAACAGCAAGTCGACCAGTTGCGCCTGACGTTCGGCCTCGGCATCGGCCCGCAGCCGGCTCATGAAGACGCGGGCCGATGCGATCACCATGGCCTCCAGCGTGCCCGCATAGACCAGCAGCATCACGACCAAAAGCGGAAAACTGGCATAGCTGGAACTGAGCAAGGCGATCACCGACCCCACGGTGATCACCAGCACATACAGACTGGCGGCCAGCGCATGGGCGCTCAGGATGAAGCCCCCCGCGCAGAGCATGCCCACGACCACCGTGGCCAGCAGCATCTGGCCGTTGTGGTCGGCACCGGCGAACATGAGCACCGGAAAGGCGGACCACATCATCGCAAAACCGGCCACCATCCAACTCAAATAGCGCATGCTCCGAGGCGAGGCGGTCGCGTGCGGGCGGTGCACGATCATGCGGCCCCACACCGGTTTGGCGATGAGCAGGCCAATCACCACGGCGATGAACCAGGCCACCACCCAGCGGCTTTTGTCGCCGAACATGAGGGCGATCGCCCCTGAATTGACGACGTTGCCCACGATCACCAGCGGGAACAGGCGCGAGACCGCCTCGATCTGCTTGGCCCGGAACAAAGGCGCACTGGTGCCATCCACCTCCTGCGAGGTGGCCACTTGGTCGATGAATTCCCGCCATCGTTCGCGGCGCAGCGCCCGACGGGAAGGTTTGACCGCTTGCGGTTGAGAAAAAGCCAGACGGGTTTTGATCACCCGAAGTTCATCGGCTCAGAAGGCATGAAACTGAAGTGGTTATGTGCATGCATGCGCGCATCAGGCGCACCCCTAGGCATTAGTTGACGCGATTGACGTACCATGACGCCCCCGCCGTTGCCAAGATCGAGATGCGATGAGTTCGTCCAAGCCCCTGTCAGACGCCGAACAAGCCCTGCGCGATGCCGCACTGGAATACCACCGGCTGCCCACCCGCGGCAAGATCGCGGTATCACCCACCAAGCCGCTGTCCAACCAGCGCGATTTGTCGCTGGCTTACTCGCCCGGCGTGGCCTACCCTTGCCTGGCCATCGAGCAAGATCCCAGCCTGGCTGCGGACTTCACCTCGCGCGGCAACCTGGTCGGCGTGATCACCAACGGCACGGCCGTGCTGGGCCTGGGCGACATCGGCCCGCTGGCCAGCAAGCCGGTCATGGAAGGCAAAGGCTGCCTGTTCAAAAAATTCGCCGGCATCGACGTGTTCGACATCGAGCTGGCCGAGCGCGATCCGGACAAGCTGGTGGACATCATCGCGGCGCTGGAGCCGACGCTGGGCGGCATCAACCTGGAAGACATCAAGGCGCCCGAGTGTTTTTACATTGAGAAAAAACTCAGCGAGCGACTGAACATTCCCGTTTTCCATGACGACCAGCACGGCACGGCCATCATCTCCAGTGCGGCTTTGCTCAATGGGCTGGAACTGGTCGGCAAAAAGCTTGATGAGGTCAAGATCGCGGTGTCTGGCGCGGGTGCTGCGGCCATCGCCTGCCTGGACCTGATGGTGGGCCTGGGCGTGAAGCGCGGGAACATCTTCGTGTGCGACTCCAAGGGCCTGATCCACACCGAGCGCACCGACAAGCTGGACGAGTCCAAGCGCCGCTATGCCCAGCCGACCAACGGCCGCACCCTGGCCGATGCCGTCAACGGCGCCGACGTGTTCCTGGGCTGCTCGGCCGCAGGCACGCTCACGGCCGAGATGGTCATGACCATGGCCCGCCAGCCTTTGATCCTGGCCCTGGCCAACCCCGAGCCCGAGATCCGCCCCGAGATCGCCAAGGCCGCGCGTCCCGATTGCATCATTGCCACGGGCCGCTCGGACTACCCCAACCAGGTCAACAACGTCCTGTGCTTCCCCTACATCTTCCGCGGCGCGCTCGATTGCGGCGCCACCAAGATCACGGACGAGATGAAGCTGGCCTGCGTGCGCCAGATCGCCGATCTGGCCAAGGCCGAGACCAGCGATGAGGTGGCCGCGGCCTACCCGGGCCGCGAGCTGCGCTTCGGGCCCGATTACCTGATCCCGACGCCCTTCGATTCACGCCTGATCCTGCGCATTGCGCCCGCCGTCGCTGAAGCTGCTGCGTTGTCGGGCGTGGCCACGCGGCCCATCGCAGACATCAAGGCCTATCGGGAATCGCTCTCGCAGTTCGTCTCCAACACCGGACTGTTCATGCGCCCGGTGTTCATGGGCGCCAAGGCCAAGCCCAAGCGCATCGCCTACTCCGAGGGCGAGGACGAGCGCGTCTTGCGCGCCGCCCAGATCGCCATCGACGAAGGCATCGCC
Organism: Burkholderiales bacterium; assembly: GCA_947372535.1. The sequence continues at coordinate 13,245 of CANBUA010000066.1, read as the reverse complement.
TTCCCCATCCTGGTGGGCCGCCCAGAGGTGGTCGCCACGCGCATCGAACGCAACGGCTTGCGCTTGCAACCCGGCGTGAACTGCGAGGTGGTCAACCCCGGCCAGGACGATCGCTTCAAGCAGTATTACGAGGCCTATCAGAAGCTGCGTTGCCGCGACGGCATCACGCCCGAGCTGGCCAAGGTGGCCGTGCGCCGCTCCAACTCGTTGATCGCCACCATGATGGTCAAGCTGGGCGATGCCGACGGCATGATCTGCGGTGTCATTGGCCGCTACGACCTGCACCTGGACCACATCCGCGACGTGATCGGTGTGCGGCCCGAGGCGCATGGCCTGGCCGCTCTGAACGCGCTGATCCTGGACCAGCACAACCTCTTCATCGCCGACACCTTCGTCAACGAAGACCCCACCGCTGAGCAACTGGCCGACATCGCGGCGCTGGCGGTCGAGGAAGTGCAGCGCTTTGGCCTGCCGCCACGTGTGGCCTTTCTGTCGCACTCGATGTTCGGCTCCAGCAGCCGGCCCTCGGCCGTGAAGATGCGCAAGGCGCGTGACCTGTTCGTCCAGCGCATGCCGCACATCCCCGCCGATGGCGAGATGCAGGGCGATGCCGCCTTGAGCGAAAGCCTGCGTTTGAAGCTGCTGCCGCAATCGTCGCTGCAAGGCACGGCCAACATCCTGATCCTGCCCAACCTGGACGCGGCCAATATCCTGTTCAACGTGTTGAAGATGACCGGCGGCCAGGGCGTGACGGTGGGGCCGATCCTGCTGGGGGCTGCGGCACCGGTGCACATCCTGACGCCCACAGCCACGGTGCGCCGCATCGTCAACATGACGGCGCTGGCCGTCGCTCATGGGTGCGTTGAGAACTCGGTTTGATTTTTTGAGTTGCGCGCTTTGTCGTTGGAGCGCAGGGCTGGGGCTGGGCGGACCACCGGCTGGGCTTCAGCTTGGTGGTCCCGCTTGACGCGGGACTGCCTTGCGATGCTCGCGGCAAGGTGGCGCCGGAGAACTCGCTGCGCGGCCTGACGGCCGCTTTGCTCAAACAACTCCGGCGAGTCAGATGTCAATGCGCGCTGCGCGCCCCCACCTTGCCGCTGCGCTTCTCAGCACCCAGCCAGGCGCCCCGCCGAAGGCCCACCCAGCCCCTTTTCGCCCTACTGATGCCGTGCCACCACCGCGGTGCCGTGGCATGCCACCAGCGAGGCGCCCAAGGATGAGCCGGAGCCCTGCAGCCATCGGCTCATCCCAGCCTCGCGCGCTCCCGACAAAACGCACAGCCAGCCACCTGCACTAGACTGCTGCCACATGACACCACGCCCCTCCCTGCTCCAAGGCTACCTGGCGGCCCTGGCCACCGTCGTCATATGGGCAGGGTTCATCCTGCTGTCCCGCCTGGGCGGCAAGACCGGGCTCACCTCCTGGGACATCATCGCCCTGAGGCTGGGCACGGGCGGCGCATTGCTGCTGCCCTTCAGCCTGAAGCTGCCACGCAGCACCTGGCTCAACCCACGCCTGTGGTTGATGACAGCACTCGGCGGGCTGATCTTCCTGGTGCTGGTTTATGCCGGCTTCAAACACGCGCCGGCCGCGCATGGCGGCATTCTGCTGCCGGGCATGCAACCTTTCCTGGTCACCGCCCTGGCCTGGGCCATGATGGGGGCCATCCCCAGCCGGCAGCGTCTGTGGGGATTGCTACCGATTGCCCTCGGCGTGGTCTGCGTGGCCATGCCCCAGGTGCTGGGCCACTATGGCGGCCTGGACATGGCCTTGGGTGATGCCTTGCTGCTGGGCGCCTCCATCGCCTGGGCCGCCTACAGCGTGCTGGTCAAAAAATGGGCCTTCGATCCCTGGCTGCTGACGCGGGTCGTGGCCGTCGCCTCGGCCTTGCTCTACCTGCCGGTCTACTGGCTGTGGCTGCCCAAGGGGCTGGACACCGTGCCCACCTCCATGCTGGTCATCCAAGCGCTCTACCAAGGGATCGGGCCGACCATCGTGGCCATGCTGCTCTTCCTGCGCGCGGTTGACATCCTGGGCGCTGAGCGCACGGGCGCGGTGGTGGCCCTGGTGCCTGTGCTGGCCGGGCTGGCCGCCGTGCCCTTGCTGGACGAGCCTTTGAGCGGCTGGCTGATCGCCGGCCTGGCGCTGGTGTCCGTCGGCGCCTACCTCTCGTCCCGCCCCGCACGCCCATGACCGACAGCCAGCCCGGCACCTTCGACTACATCGTGGTCGGCGCGGGCTCGGCGGGTTGCGTGCTGGCCAACCGGTTGTCGGCCGATCCCGAGGTGTCAGTGCTGTTGCTGGAGGCCGGCGCCCGCGACGACTACCTCTGGATCCACGTGCCCGTGGGCTACCTCTACTGCATCGACAACCCACGCACCGACTGGCGTTACCGCACCGAGGCCGAAGCAGGGCTCAACGGCCGCAGCCTGCTCTACCCGCGCGGCCGGGTGCTCGGCGGCAGCTCCTCCATCAACGGCATGATCTACATGCGCGGCCAGCGCCAGGATTACGACGATTGGGCGCGCTCGGGCTGCGAAGGCTGGTCCTGGGACGAGGTCTTGCCACTCTTCAAAGCCTCGGAGGACCACCACGGCGGGCCCAGCGAATGTCACGGCAGCGGCCATGAGTTGCGGGTTGAGCGGCAACGACTTTCCTGGCGCATCCTCGATGCCTTTCAGCAAGCCGCCGCCGAAGCCGGCATCCCGCCGACACCGGATTTCAACACGGGCGACAACTTCGGCTTTGGCTACTTCGAGGTCAACCAGCGCAAGGGCGTGAGGCTCAATGCGGCCAAGGCCTTCCTCAAGCCAGTGCGACATCGCCGCAACCTGACCGTGCTCACGCAGGCGCAGGTGCTGCACCTGGACATGGCTGTGGCAGATGGCCATGGCGAACGCGAGGGCCACGGCATCAAGCAATGCTGCACCGGCGTGACCGCCTTGGTCAAGGGCCATCGGCAGGTGCTCCAGGCCAGGCGCGAGGTCATCCTCTCGGCCGGTGCGGTCAACTCGCCGGCCTTGCTGGAGCGCTCGGGCATCGGCGCGCCTGAGGTGCTGGCAGCCGCCGGCATCACCTGCCTGCACGATCTGCCCGGCGTGGGCGAGAACCTGCAAGACCACCTGCAACTGCGCATGGCCTTCAAGGTCCGCGGCACGCCGACGCTCAACCAACAGGCCAACTCGCACTGGGGCAAGGCGCGCATGGGCCTGCAATACCTCTGGAATCGCAGCGGGCCCTTGTCGATGGCGCCCAGCCAGCTCGGCGGCTTCGCGCGCACAGCGCACAGCCCTGATCGCGCCGACGTCGAGTACCACGTGCAGCCGCTGTCGCTGGACCGTTTCGGGGAGCCGCTGCACCGCTTCGCGGCCATCACGGCCTCCGTGTGCCACTTGCGCCCAAGCTCACGCGGCCACATCCACATCGACCCCCAAGCCCCCGAAGGTGCGCCGCGCATCCGCCCAAACTACCTCTCGACCGCGCATGACCGCCAGGTGGCCGCCGATGCCTTGCGCCTGACCCGCCGCATCGTGAGCCAGCCGGCCTTGGCGGCCTACCATCCCGAGGAGTTCCTGCCCGGACTCCAGGCCCAGACCGAGGAAGAGCTGGCCACCGCCGCCGGCCAGATCGGCACCACGATTTTTCACCCAGTGGGCACTTGCAAGATGGGCCCAGCCGATGACCGGATGGCCGTGGTCGATGCCCGCCTGCGTGTGCGTGGCATCCAGGGCCTGCGCGTGGTCGATGCCTCGATCATGCCGACCATCACCTCGGGCAACACCCATGCGCCCACGACCATGATCGCCGAGAAGGCCGCCCGCATGATCCTGGACGATGCCGCACCGAATGCCGCCAGGTCCAGGCCCTGATCGCCTAGACTTTCACCATCGTTGTCCTTGCCATTGGAAGCCGCCGTGAGCACCACCCGCACCACCTCGCTTGCCCACACCACCGTGCCTCACTGGATCGATGGCCGCGCCGTCTCACCAGGCGCCGCAGCGACGCTGGGCGTCTTCAACCCCGCCACCGGCCAGGTGATCCGCCAGGTGCCCCTGGCCACGGCCGATGAAGTGGCGCAGGCCGTGGCCAGCGCCCAACGTGCTTTCCCGGCGTGGTCGGACACCCCGCCCATCCGCCGCGCCCGCGTCCTCAACCGCTTCCTGGCCCTGCTCAACGAGAACCTGGACTTGCTGGCCAGCCTCATCACACAGGAGCACGGCAAGGTCTTCAACGACGCCCAGGGCGAGGTCATGCGCGGCATCGACATCGTCGAGTTCGCCTGTGGCATCCCGCAGTTGCTCAAGGGCGATTTCACCGACCAAGTCTCCACCGGCATCGACAACTGGACACTGCGTCAACCATTGGGTGTAGTCGCGGGCATCACGCCCTTCAACTTTCCCTGCATGGTGCCCTGCTGGATGTTCCCACTGGCCATTGCTGCCGGCAACACCTTCATCCTCAAGCCCAGCGAGCGCGATCCCTCTGCGGCCTTGCTGATGGCCGAGCTGCTCAAGGAGGCCGGCCTGCCCGATGGTGTCTTCAATGTGCTCCAAGGCGACAAGGCAGCCGTCGAAGGCTTGCTCGAACACCCCGATGTCAAGGCGATCAGTTTTGTCGGCTCGACCCCAATCGCGCAGTCGCTGTACCAGCGCGGTGCGGCCCTGGGCAAGCGCGTGCAAGCATTGGGCGGCGCCAAGAACCACATGGTGGTCATGCCCGATGCGGACCTGAACCAGGCGGTGGATGCGCTCATCGGCGCGGCCTTCGGTTCAGCCGGCGAGCGTTGCATGGCGATCTCGGCGGCCGTGTTCGTCGGCGATGTGGGCGATCGCATCATGCCGCTGCTGGCCGAGCGCACGCGCACGCTCAAGATCGGCAATGGCATGGACGCCGGCGTCGAGATGGGGCCCATCGTCACCCCGCAGGCGCTCGAGCGCATCGAAGGCTACATCGGGGTGGGCCAGCAGGAAGGCGCCAGCCTGGTCGTTGATGGGCGCGGCCACCGTGTCAGCGGCCACGAGCAAGGCTTTTTCACGGGTGGCACGCTGTTCGATCACGTGCAGCCGCACATGCGCATCTACCGTGAAGAGATCTTCGGGCCGGTGCTGGCCTGCGTGCGCGTGGCCACCTTGGGCGAGGCCATCGACCTGGTCAACGCCCATGAGTTCGGCAACGGCGTGGCCTGCTTCACCAGCGATGGCGGCACGGCACGCGAGTTCAGCCGCCGCATCCAGGTGGGCATGGTGGGCATCAACGTGCCCATCCCGGTCCCCATGGCCTGGCATGGTTTTGGCGGCTGGAAACGCAGCCTCTTTGGCGACACCCATGCTTATGGCGAAGAAGGCGTTCGCTTCTACACCCGCCAGAAATCGATCATGCAGCGCTGGCCGGCCGGGGGCAGCAAAGGCGCCGAGTTCGCCATGCCCACGGCCAGCTGAACCGCCACGGACGCTGCTTGCCAAGGCCCTGGACTTGGCTCATGATGAGGGGTTAACCAACTAAATCACGCGGTCAAGCTGCCGTACCAAACAGGGGAGCTGCGACATCGTGGATCACGTCACCGCATTTTTGAGCCGGCAGGGCTTTCTGCCACATGGCTATTGCTTCACGTGGCAGCCCCATCTGCTCTGGTCGATGGTGGCCGCAGATATTGCCATCGCACTGGCCTATTTTTCCATCCCCGTGGCCTTGCTCATCGTGGTCAAACGTCGTGGCGACGCCTTCCTCCGCGCCCCGGCCTGGCTGTTCAGTGCCTTCATCTTTACCTGCGGCATCACCCACCTGATGGATGTGTGGGTGATTTGGCAGCCTGACTATGGTCTGCAAGTGGTCTTCAAAGTCCTGACCGCCCTGATCTCGCTGGCCACCGCCATCACGCTCTGGCCACTGATCCCCAAGATTCTGAAAATCCCCACCCGCGCTGCCTACGAGGCGGTGATCCAGGCCCTGGAAGCAGAAGCCAGGCAGCGCAACCGCGTCGAGGACAGCCTGGTCGATACTCAGGAGGCCTTGGTCATCACCCTGGCGAGCATCGGGGCAGGGTTCATGGCCGCCGATCAACTGGGGCGCGTCACCCGCATGAATGCGGTCGCCGAACAAATCACGGGTTGGCCTCAGCAAGAGGCACTGGGGCGCAGCCTCTGGCAGGTCTTCGAGCGGCAGGGCCGCCCCTCCGCCTACCTCGACAAAAACCCAATCGACATCCTGCTTGAAGTCGGCGCCACCATCGATCAGGTTCACCGGGTGGTCGCCATTTCCCGGCAAGGTCAGGCCACCAGTGTGGACTTGCAGGCTGCGCTCACCCATGGGGCAGACCAGTCGGTCAGAGGCATCGCCCTGGTCTTCAGGGACATGACCCGGCTGAACCAGGCTGAAAACGAACGACGATTGCTGTCGGCCATCGTCGAGTCTTCACAGGACGCCATCATCGGCAAGCAACTCGACGGCACCATCACCAGTTGGAACCAGGCCGCCCAGAACATCTTTGGCTACACGGCCGAAGAGGCGATCGGGCAGCCGATCCAGATGCTCATCCCCGCCGACCGCAAGAACGAAGAGATGCTCATCGTGTCCAACCTGGCGGCAGGCATCCGCGTGCCGCCCTTCGAGACCAAGCGCACCTGCAAGGACGGCACCCTCATCGACGTCTCGGTGACCATCTCGCCCATCCAGGACGAGCTGGGCCAAATCATCGGCGCCTCCAAGGTCGCCCGGGACATCTCGCAGCAAAAGCAGGCCGAGGCCCTGCGTCTGGTGGGGCAGCGGCTGGAGGCGGAAAACCGGCAGATCCAGGAAGCAAGTCGACTCAAGAGCGAATTCCTGGCCAACATGTCCCACGAGTTGCGCACCCCACTCAATGCCATCATCGGGTTCGCGGACCTGCTTCACTCGGGCGTCGTACCCGAGCAATCGCCAAAGCACCGTCAGTTCTTGGGGCACATCGGCACCAGTGGCCGACATTTGCTTCAACTGATCAACGATGTGCTGGACTTGTCCAAGGTGGAGGCAGGCAAGCTGGACTTCACCCCTGAGGCCGTGCATCTGCCCCAACTGGCCAAGGAAGTGACCGACATCCTGCAGTCGGTGGCCATGCGCCAGGACGTGCACATCCACACGCACATCGACCCCGCCGTGATGGACCTGACCATCGACCCGGCACGCCTGAAGCAGGTGCTCTACAACTACCTGTCCAACGCGATCAAGTTCGGCCCTGCCGGCAGCCAGATCATGTTGCGCGCCTTGCCCGAGGGACAAGATCATGTGCGCATCGAGGTGCAGGACAGCGGCATCGGCATTTCCCCGAAGGACCTGCCGCGCCTGTTCATGGAGTTTCAGCAACTGGACAGCAGCAGCAACAAACGCCATGCGGGCACGGGCCTGGGCCTGGCCCTGACACGCCGACTGGTGGAGGCGCAAGGCGGCACCGTGGGCGTGCGCAGCACCCTGGGTCAGGGCAGCGTCTTCCACGCCGTGCTCAAGCGCATCAACAGTCCGCAGATCGACGTGGACAGTGATGCTGGCGAGGCCCTGCGATTTTTGCTGATCCACGATGACCACCAGGACAACGAACTGTTGACGCGAACCTTGACCGACATCGGCTACGCCGTCGACACCGCGGTCAATGGCGAGCAAGCCCTTCACAAGGCCCGTGAACAGCGTTACGCCGCCATTTCGCTGGACCTGATCCTGCCCGATCGCCCCGGGCTGGAAGTGCTTTCCAACATCCGAGACCGTGGCCCCGGCAGCACCGCGCCTGTCCTGGCCGTCAGCATGGCGACCGATGAACGCATCCGAGCCAGCTTCCCCATCGCCGATGTGATCGCCAAACCCCTGCAAGCCGGGCAGGTTGGCACGGTGCTGGCCAAAGTCGGCGTGCTCCAACGCCCAGGCGCCAAGGTGATGGTGATCGACGATGACCCGATGGCGCTGCTGGTCATGGGCGAGACACTCCAGTCCATGGGCCTGGCCCACGTGGCGATGCCGAGCGGACTGCAAGCGCTCAACGAGCTGGAGCTGCATCGCCCGGACGCCATCATCCTGGACCTCATGATGCCGGACTTTGATGGATTTTCCGTGCTGGCCATGCTGGGCAAGCGCCCTGGGTGGCGAGAGATCCCCGTGTTCATTTGGACCAGCATGTTGCTCACGGAAGAGGAATACGCCACGCTGGCCAGGTCCGCCCAGGCCATTCTGAGCAAGGGCGGTGGCGACTTGCAGACCTTGCTGGAGGACATTCAGCGCCGATGCGCCCCGACCTTCTCGGCCGAAGGCGGTCTGGCATGACAGGCCCACGCATCCTGATCGTCGACGACAACGTGCTCAACATCGAACTGGTGTCCTTCATGCTCGAACAAGCCCAGTTTGACGTCTGCTCCGCGCAGGATGCGCTGGCCGCTCAGGCCGTGATCCCCGATTTTCAACCCGCGCTGATCCTCATGGACATCCAGTTGCCTGGCATGGATGGGCTGGAGCTGACGTGGGCGCTCAAGAACGATCCGGCCACCGCCAACATCCTCATCGTGGCATTCACGGCCTATGCCATGAAGGGTGACGAAGCGCGCATGCGGGCCGCTGGCTGCGATGGTTACATCGCCAAACCCATCGACGTGGCCAACTTCATCCCGCAATTGCAGGCGATGCTGGCTCACTCCTGATCGCCGACGTCGGCAGGCTCGTCCGCATCTTCATCCTTGGCCAAGGCATCAAGCTTGCCCTTGAGCGAGCGGGCGTCATCAATCAGCACCGTCGTGGGTTGGGTGGGCGCCAGGCGCCAGCCCGGCGGCAACAGCGTCGAGGCATACATCTCCGAAAACACCCGGCCGATGCGTTGCTCGTTGATCCACAGGTTCAGCCCCAAGGCGGTGATGTAGAGCGCCGCCATGCCCGCCGCCAGCCCCTGGCGGTGCCCCGGCAGGATCAGCCCCAGGTGAGACCACACCAGCATGCACAACACGATGGCGCCAGCCCCATCGGCTGTGCGCGAGAGCAGATCCCAGCCGGTCACAAAGCCCAGCATGGGCAGCAACATCACCACCGCCGACCACACCAGGCCATAGCCCAGGGCCAGTTTGAGGTGCACCAGGTACTGCAGCCGCCCTTGAAAAAGCTTGCTGCCCAAAGCCCAGAACAAGGCCCAGCCCCCCGCCACCACCAGCATCATCAGCACGCTGCTCAAGTAGGTGTTCATGGGCGCGCCCGGGTCATTGGACAGCCACTGCTCGCCCAGCGTCCACAGGATCACGGCGATGGTCAACATCGACAACACAGACCAGGTGGCGCCCACCGGGTTGATGGCCGACAGCACCAGGTGGCGCGCCAGCGGTTGCTCCGGCGCCAATGGATCGCTGGCACGGCGCACGCGCACGCGCACGCCGCCCAGGCGCCATGCCTGAGCCGGCGCCAGGATCATGCTCTCACCGGCTTGCAAGTGGCGCGAACCGACCACGGCGCCGTTGATCGTCTGGCCCAGGCTCAGGCGCAACGCACCATCGTCTTCACTGAGTCGCGCGTGCACGGCGGCCAGGTGCGGATCGTCCAGCACCACATCGGCCTCGAAAGAGCGGCCGATGCTCACCGGCCAGCGGTACACCGGCACGCTCTGGACCACATGGCCGTCGCGGTCCAGGCGTTCGATCAGCGCGAGCGGGCTGGTGTGGCGGTCGCCTTGGGGGCTTGAGTCCATCCGTAACCTTTGAGGTAGAAATCGGCCAGTTTGAGCGCGTTATCGAAGCTGACGCCACGTGCATCGAAGCGACCTTGCACACCGTCGATGTCGCCATTGAGGGAGGCCACCAGCACGCCCATGTCATAGAGGCCCGGCAGTTTTTTGTAGGCGCTCATGCACAACACGGCGCGCAGGGGCAAGCCATCGTGCTCGACAAAACGTTCGCTGCATTGCGCGGCGGTGCGCTGGCGCCCGCCACCGGAGAAGTATTCGTTGTGGAAGCTTTTGGCGTACTGTCGTGCGAACCGCAAGCCGCGCAGCTTGCTGCCATCGTAGATCTCGTGGCGCGCCGACAGGCTGCCCGTGCTCATGCCGCCGCTCACATACACCGACTGGTTCATGCTGCAATCGGAGCGCTCGTACTCCATGCCTTTGGTGCCCGGCGGCGTGCTGCTGCCCCAGCAACGCATGAAGGTCTCCTGCGGCACGGGGATGCGATAGCGTGCATGCCCGGCCGAGCGCCAAGCCAGGGCCATGAAGCGTTTGGTCAGCCCGTCCTGGTGGGCCAGCAACTGGCGCGTCAGTTCGGGGTAGGCCGGCTGACGGATGGGCGTGGCTTTGGCCGCCCTGACCACCAGGTCCTGGGCAAACTCACCCGGCACCAGGAAGCTCACCTGCTGGCCGTCCAGGCGGGTGGCCACGTTCACGCCCATCAAGCGCCCTTGACCGTCCAGGGCAGGCCCGCCGCTCATGCCCGGGTTGAGCGAGCCGCTGAAAAACACAGTGGGGTAAAAGCCCCGGTCCACCAGCCCGTTGTAAGTGCCTTCGACCACGGCAAACCCCACGTCGAGCGGGTTGCCCAGCGAGAAGATGCGCTCGCCCTTGTCCAGGGCCGTCTGACGCGGCCGAAAGCCCAGACCCTCGATGGCTGGTTTGGGCGCTTCCACGGGCCGCACCACGGCCAGGTCATGGGCCGCATCAAAGGCCAGCAACTCCAGATCGCCCTGCCGGCCATCCACGCCCGCATACGTCAGGCGATAGCGCTGAGGTTGCAAGGCCATCTGACTGACCACGTGGTAGTTGGTGACGATCAGGCCATCGCGCCCCACGAAGAACCCCGAGCCTACCGAGGACTGGCTGCCTTGGCCACGCAACAAGGTGCGCACCTGCACCAGTTGGTGGCGGGACTGCTCGTACAAGCGCTGGGCCGACCAGGACACCGGCGCAGGCGCCGAAGCCGCCTCCACCGCAGCGGAGCCCGCCGAAGACGCCGCCACGGCGGGCGCAGCAGGGCTGGGCGCAGCCTGTGCCGGCATGACCGATGCCGCCTGGCTCAGGCTTGATGCAGCCAGCCCCAACAGCCAGCCCATCACCACTGGCGGCCAGGCCGCCCGACTCAAACTGAAATTCATCGTGGGATCTTACCCAAGACACCGCGACCGCGCTCTGGCCATGGCCAGCCTCACGACATTGCCAACGTCGTTGATCACGTCTGAACTGCCTGGCCTGGACGGGCAACGCGCCCGGCAGCAGGCCTCAGTCGGCGCTTGATTCAGCCGCCACGTAGGCGGACACCATCCTGGCCAGCGCATCGACCAACTGCTCCAGGCTGACGCCCCGGCGCGGCCGGCTGAGGTAGTTCTGGATGGTGAGCACCCCGCTGTTGATGATCACGTAGGTGACGGTGTTGAGGTCGCGCACCTTCAGCACCTCAGGGTTGCGTAAGGCGTATTGCATGGCCACACTCATCAGCTCCTGCTCGATGCGCGGCAGGTACTCGGAGGCATCCAGCATGTCCGTCTGGTTCAGGAAAGCCAGCCGCCGCCCATCGTCAGCGCGCAGGAAATCGACGAAGCGCAGCAAGATCAGCTCGATGCCACCCCGGACATCTTTCTGAACAAGCTCGGGCATCACATCCCGCAGCAACTCGATGATCTCGTCCACATAACGCCGCTGCATCTCGCTGAAGATGGCCTCCTTGTCCGCGAAGTAGTGGTACAGGTTGCCCACGCTCACCCCCGCCACCTCGGCGATGTGGTGGGTCGTGGTGTGGCGCAGGCCGCGCTTGGTGGCACAGATGAACGCCGCTTCGATGATGTTGTCCACCATCTGGATCGACCGGGCCTGCTGGGGCTTCTTGCGCATCGCCAGAACCTGACTTGAATTTGAACAATTGTTCATATTAAGCTTGTTTCCACGGTGCAGCCTCTCAGCCCCGCATCTTTCCGAAGGACAAGTCATGGCGATCAACACCCAGAAAATGCTTGAAAAGATCGTCGCCAGCCAATGGGCCCTGGCCGACATCGACTGGGACGCGCCCGGCGCTGACCGCATCACCGAGGCCCAGCGCCCCGCCCTCAAGCGCTTCATGACCGACCTGGTCTGGATCGAGCAGATCGGCGCTCGCGGCTTTGCCTCCATGGCCCGCAAGGCGCCCGACGAAACCCTGCGCCAGATCTACCTGATGTTTTTCGCCGAAGAGCAGCGCCACGCCAATGCCGAGCTGGCCCTGATGCGCCGCTGGGGCATGCTGGAGGACGGCCTGCCGCCCCAGCCCAGCATCAACATCCGCATCTGCATGCGCTACCTGGACAAGCACGCCGACGGCATGGCGTTTTCCATGACGCTGGCCTTGATCTCCATGCTGGAGTTCGCGCTGGACGGCGCCTTGCTCAAGTTCTTGCTTGAAGAAGTGCACGACCCCGTCTGCCACGCCGTCTTCGACAAGATCAACGCCGACGAGGCCCGCCACCTGGGCCTGGACTTCCACGTGCTGGAGATGATCGGCAAAGAGCCGCAATTGCACACCGTGCTTGATGCCATGAAAGCCGGCGTCAAGCCCGCCATGTGGGGCGGCCTGCTGGCCGGGCTGCTGCCCTTCATCGTCACCGTGGAGGATTCGCTGGACGACATGGGGCTGGACCCGGACAAGCTCAAAGGCGCCTTCGTCAAATTCTGCGACATGGGCCGGCGCAACCCGGACATCCAGAACAACTTCGGCTACCGGCTCATCAGCCGCCTGGGCATGCGCCTGTCCACGAAGGACAGCCTGATCCAAAAGCTGGGCCACGCCATGCGCGGCATGACCGCGCCGCTGCCGCCCGAGTGGTTCGGCGACATCCCCCTGTGGAGCCAAGGCCTGACTTGGCAGCCCAAGGTTTGACCTGCATGAACATGAACGAACAGCGCCAGCCCCACACCCGGAGCACCGCGATCATTGGCACGGCCATAGCCGGCATCGACCGCTACCAAGGCCACAAAGTCCTCAGCGCCCAGTGGGATGCCGACCACGACTTCCAAGGCAAGCGCGTCGCCGTCATCGGGACGGGCGCCAGCGCCGTTCAGATCGTGCCCGAGCTGATCAAGACCGCCGCCAGGGTCAAGGTCTTCCAGCGCACACCCAGCTGGGTGCTACCCCGAGTCGACAGTGTCCTGGGCATCGCGTGGACTTCGTGGCCAACGCGCGTGGTCGAATGGGCCGCCAAGCGCCACTTGCACAGACAAGTCCAAGACCCGTGGCTCCGACGCCAGTTGCTGCCGCAACACCGTCTGGACGATGAATACATCCTGCTCTCCAGCGA